>NZ_AJTN02000212.1 GCF_000305495.1 Peribacillus psychrosaccharolyticus ATCC 23296
CCCACCAGATCCTCGCCCTAAAAGGCAAACAAAACAAGATACTCCGGGTTAAAGAAGGCAAAACGCAAAAAATTCGCGACATTTATATCGCGAATTGCTTTCAGGAGGTCTATGACTACGCTAAAAACGTTCAGAGTCCCTGTTTATCCCCGTCTCGTAAGGGAGACAGCCCTATTACCCCTACCCAGGCTTACAGACAGCTAAATAAGGCTGCAGAGTATGCTGGCGTGGAACATGTCGGCAATCATACCTTACGGAAGACATTTGGCTATTGGTTTTACAAGGCAACAAAGGATATTGCGATGTTGCAGCGAATCTTGCATCATTCCCATCCTTCTGTCACCCTGCGTTATATCGGCATTACCGAAGAAGAAACGAATAACGTCTTGAAAACATTTAGTGTCTTTCACTAAGATTTAATATGTTCAACAAACGCACTTATCAATTGAGTTTGATAAAAACTGTGACAAAGTCATTTTGAAACTTTTCTTGAATCTAGTTTCTTAGAGATATAGAAGCAAAGTAAGGCGATTGCAAATAATATTAAAAAAATCGGGAGTGCAAAAACTGTTAAAAATGAGAAAATAAAAAAAATACTACTAACAGCAAATATTAACCAACTAATAATTAGCAAAAAACTAGAAAAAAAGTCTTTCATAGCTTTGAGCATGAGTTTCACCACCATATGGAAGTCGTCGTTAGTTTATATCATACATTATTATCTAATGCGATTATGTAGCAGTGCGTTGAAACTGCGAAACAAAAAATCAAGAGTAATGAACAGCTCGTTAACATAAACCTTTATTATCGGCATCACCGTAGAAGAAACGAATAATTCTTGAAAACCTTTAGTGTCTTTCACTAAGACTCTAATTCATTCATGAGGTCGTTAACAAAGAGAAAAGGACCACTTTTTGGTCCTTTAAGATGTCTCCTTGTTCAACTAACGCACCCGATAGTTTAAGTGCAATCTTTCACAATCTTTTTTATATAAGAAAAAAGGCAACCTTCTCCTTAAAAAATAGTACACGTTAATTCAATATGACATACTAAAATTAACCTTTAATATCAACCACAGTAACTTTATCTATTTTGACTTCAAATGTTATGATAACTGGACCTTCTGGTGGATTATGTGCACCAGTATAAGTATCATACTTAACCTTCACCTTAAAATCATATTGAGAATACCCTCCACAAAGCATAACTACGAGTAGGGTACTTTTTATTAATTGCTTTTTGGGCATAAGGGTTTAAAAAAACTAAAAAGGCATCATAAAAATCATAACGGGTTCGGTTTTGAAGTACAAAATTGAAATTCGCAACCCAATTCGTTAATGAATTAACATCAATATCAACAGTAAATTTGTAATAAAAAAAGCAGTGGATTTCGTAATCCTATTGCTTTTTTATTTATTACTTCTTTACTCTTCTTAGAGGCAAAAAGACGAGTGTTAAAATAAGCCCTATTATAAAAGTTAAAAATGGAAATAACAATGGAAAAAGCAAAGAAGGATACCATTCCCAAGCGTCGGTATAATACCCTATTGAATAAGGAACCACACCTCCAGCATTAAGTAATTCTGTTTGTAAAGCATCACGTTCATTAAAGTCAAAAGATTGACTATTTATATTGCCTTTTTCATTCAAAGTATATAGTTTATATTTTAATTTTTCCGCAGGAACTCCGCCAACTATATCTCCGTTAGGCATTTCCTTTTGTACTTCTCTTGTTTTCTTTAAAAGGATTATAAATTGGCTTTTCTCTTCTTTTTTGTCTTCTAAGATTAAATATGCAATTTCTCCATAGTATCTATTTAGACCTTTTTCTGCGACCCTTATTGGATGATTTATTAATGTATCAATATTCTCTCCATCTAATTTTATTGATAAATCTGCAATGACAGTCTTATTTTCCCAAGGGTCTATAAAGCTTTTTTCTTCTTTAATTGTCTCCTCAACCTCAATAATATGGTCTTGGAAATTATATGTCGATTGAGTAGCAGGATAACCCTCGTTTACCTTCGTAATCTTATAATGTTCATTCATTTTTTGATTATGAATGAGTTCCATTATCATTTTTGTGCTCATTGGTAGAGAAATTAAAAATAAAGTTATACCAATTAAAAAGAATACTAATTTTTTCTTCATAATGTCACCTCCAATTTAATTTTAGCAAATTTACATAACGAGTATAAGTCTTGTACTAACATTGCATTGTAAAAATCAACATCAAAAGCGTAACCCAAGTAACCCCTACAATTTCAGAGGATTTTCGCAGGGAATAATCTTTGAACATACAGTCCACAAATGTAATCCATTCGTCACCTTTTCTGGTGCGATAAAGTAGAGTGTTCACTTTAGGAGTTATTTTGCATCTATTTTAAGCGTTATTTTGCACTATAAGTAAATATAAAAAAGCCCAATTTCTCAGCATTAAAATTGAGAAATTGGAATTTTTTCGTTACTCCGGAAAAGCGCCCTTTAATTGAATAACTAAAGTCTGACCTCACTCATAATATTACTTAATTCTTCTTCAACTAACGCCCTCTTTAGGGTAAGTATATCTTTTCACATTTAATCTAAATCAAACTCAAACTTAAAACCTGCAAGTTTAGCTTATCAAATACGTTTCATGAAGTCCTTTTTCGTTGGGCACATGAAACTGGACATATTTTAAAGAATCCAGTTGCAACAATAAATTATGTCTTCTAGTTTGAATAGCCTCTTTTTAACTTTAGTAATGAAAATAAACCAAAACTATGCAACTCTGTATAAAAAGCTCCATAATATCGGCTCTAAGGATTTTATACGTTATAGAAGATTAGCTTTTCGTTACATTAACAGAGCCTTTCTAATTAAAAATTATAGGAAAAGTAAATGTAACGAAAGCTGCCCAAAGTCCGTAGACCGGCAAATACTTAGTAACGGCATCTTGGATAGTTGAAGGTCCGGATTTGTTTTGTAGAAAACGCATATAGGAGAGCATAATCCAAATTAGATTTGCCCAGATAAGTACGTTTACTCCTAAAACAGCAAGTCTATTAGGCGTAATCCCATAAGAAGAAAGTCTGAACACGATGGCTGACAAAGCCACACTGTCAATGATAAGAGCAAGAACAATTAAGGCAAAATTTATATAATCTGAAATGTTCTTTTTCTCGTCTGAGTCGCTCTCGATAATGGAAAATATGGTAACGGCCAATACACCAAGGAGTATTCCGTTGAAGGCTATCAGGAAATTGCGGTCCAAGAATGGGTTTTTTCCAACCCATATAACCGTTATAAGATAGACCAACAATGTGACTAGGACAAGAGGACTAAAAATTTTAGCTATATATGGTGTAATATTCTTAGCAAGTTTAAGATTCATTGATACCAGGTATGCAGCCACAATAGCGAGAGCAGCAGCACCAAATAAAACGACATTACTAAAATAGAAGTCTTCTATATCCAAGCCAACAAAGCTAAATAACTGCATGGTTAATGCTGCTAGTACCATTCCGCTAACTGCCATGCTGGCGTAAAGAATACAATATTCCAAATTAAATTTAATATAGGCTAATCTTGTACTGCCTTTTGAATATTCATTTCCTGTAAATGCAAGCCCTACCAATACCCATAAGAATATGGGAAGGTGTAAATAAGCAAGGATAATACTGTCTTTATAATTTAATGGCAGCATATTAAGATAAAACCCGGAAATTAGGAACAACGCTGCAAGGGAATAAATAACACTTTTTTTCGGAGTATTATTGTAAACAAAATAGGCAGCAATAAATGGAATTATACCAAAAGCCAGGTTAATTGGAGCAATTGCTTCCTGTTCGACAAAATGGAAAATGATCCTGGTGCTTATCCCGGCCAGAATGGCTAAAATGCCCATGAATAAGAAACCATTTTGAAACAAGGAATATTTTTCTATATTTGCCATCTCCTTGAAATGCAATCTTTCATACCAAACACCAAGAACCTGAGAATCAGGATTTTGTTCCCATGCGTGTGAGAATAACTTTTTAAAAGCTTTCGAGTCTTTTCTATACATTCTCTCCAGCTCATGAGGGTTAGCAATATTTTCAATAATCAAATTGTTAATGTCCATAGTTATACCTCCCCTAATAATTGTTATATTAAGTTTCCTCCACAATGTTTAACTGTCTTCGTCACTTTTGTATTCTAAAATATCTCCAGGCTGACATTCTAAAGCCTTACAAATTGCCTCTAAAGTGGATAATCGAATCGCTTTTGCTTTTCCATTTTTTAATATTGATACATTTGCCATCGTAATCCCAACCCTCTCCGAAAGCTCCGTTACGCTCATTTTTCGTTTTGCTAACATCACATCAATATTAATAATAATTGCCATATCCTCCACCTCAGACCGTTAAATCATTTTCTGATTTTATATTAATAGCTTCTTGTAAAAGTCTTTGGAGAACAGCAGCAAAAACGGCGATCACCATAGAGGAGAAAAGAATGACCAATCCGATTGGTATGAAACTTGGAGGGTCAACTCTTTCTGCCATGAGATAGTAGAGTGGCATACCTAGCAAGTACAAGGTACTGATCGTGATGGCACAGTATTTGATATTTTTTAAAGCCTTTACTGATAATTCCGAGAACGCTTGGTTCTTATCAATATAGCTTAAAAGTTTAAAAGCCTGATACAGAGCAAAGTAAAAAGGTATCGCTGCCGCATACATATCGATTAAAACGAGAGATTTCATATAAGCAATATCTGGATACAATTCTCCAGCAAAATTCCCGATCTTAGGCACCAAAAATATGCACAATGCAAGAACTGGGACTCCTAATAGAATAACAGCTATTTTTAAAAACAACGTTGTTACTTTTTCCATAAAAAGCACCTCACTTATTTATTCTGATTTTGATCTTAATATATATTTTATCGTTTTACAATAAATTTTTATTAATTTGAATAATATTTTTATTGTAGGTTTTTGTTTTAAGCAAAAATAAAATGCATTCCTCATTCAAAGAAATGCTCTAGAACTTTAAACCATTAAATTTATAACTTGTACAGCTAACCTGCCCGTTTAAGTGCAAACTTTCACAATCTCTTCTGTATTTCAAACACAAATATCCAATTTTCAATACAGGAGCTGTTTAACAATCCGGCGGCCCAATTGTTGAACAACTCCTTATGTACTCTTGAACTATCCTGCCCCGATAGCATTCCTGTAGATCGTTATTTTTCGACTTTGAAAAAAATAGGGCTCCTCAGTAAGATATGAGTATAGAAACCACTCTAACTCACAACTTTAGGAGGAACCCTACTATGAAGTTAGCTTGCCTAACTCTTACAAGCTTAGTGAGACTAACAGCAAGCTATTTTACAATTACTAATTGGTGTATAATAGTGTGAAGAAATTGTATTTTAACAGGGTGGTAATGAAAATGAAGATTTTGTTTGATGAAACTTACACTTCAAATGACGGAAAGCGAACAAGCAGGAATATTTGGTATGGAGATGCTGATATATCTGTTGATGGTGAATATGGAAAAAACATTAATCTTAATGAAGATTTTATGGACAATTTATGCGAAATAATAAAAAATGACTTATCTAAAAATGCAGCAAATAAGCCTACTGAAACTAACTGGTATATTTATGGAAGTGGTGTAACTCAGGACGCTATTGGAGACAATATCCGTCCGACAATTATGGTTCGTGAGAGGTCTGACGAGTTTGTAACTAATTTTAATATCAGTGACCACGATTTTGCTGTAAATATTGATGCTATTCTGTTGTTTAAGGCGGATTTTGAAAAACGTTTAGCTAGTCATTGAGGAGTATTATCACTATAAGCATTTTCAAACTATTTAAGGGGATGATTTCATAGTGAATTCATTCTCCTTTTTCATATGGTGGGAGTCTTTTGTGAGGAGGAAAAGGACATTTAATAATACAGATTGTGAATAATTACTTAAATTAAACTGCCCCGTTAGCCATCCATGAAGCGCAAAAATCAGCGCTTCACCACAGAGAATGAAAAAAGGTTTCTAGGTCGATAATGTTTTAATGGCTGGCGAAGAAGGTCTTGAACTATGTATTAATTTACTTACGCCTAGTTGAATCGATTCACCAGTTGAATTCCTTCCGTTACGTAAACTTCCACAATTGGTATAACAAACCACATTAAATCTGTCGTTTAAAGCTCCAGGCTGCTTTTCATATTCTAGCCCGCTTGTGAACTGGGTCACTACATGTGTAAGTTCGTGCCCAATCACATCTAGTGAGTTTGTAAAACCCAACAAAAATAGTTCGCTGATTAATATATGATATTAATGATCACTGGTCATGACTCATGCCTCATAAATTGGATCTCCGTGAACTGATATTCTGCCTTTTGCTCATAATATTCCTTTAAAGGGACACTATATAATCAAAATAAACTTCTATAGGTTGGAGGCTGTCAGAATGAGGGTTTTATCAATGATCCAGCCGTGGGCAAGCCTTTTTGTCCTTAGAGAGGCAAAATATGAAACAAGGTCATGGAGAACGAATTATCGGGGGCTACTTGCCATTCACACAAGTAAAAAAATAGATAAAGACGTCTCTAACCATATAGCCATAAAGTCGTTGCTTGGTAAGCACGGATACACACCAGAGAATCTTCCAACTGGCCAGATCATTGCTGTATGCAAACTTGTAGATTGTTTGAAGGTAACTGAAAACAATGAGACATGGGCCATTCTGGAGGATGGTCGAATCGTATCAGGGAATGACTATTTTATGGGTAACTTTATAGTGGGAGGTTATGCTTGGGTAGTTGAGGATATGCAGATGCTGGATGAATTTATTCCAGCAAAGGGAAAGCTAGGATTATGGGAGCATGTTTTAATTTTATAGGAGCTGATACTTTGCACACGATGCGCTGAATCAGCTCCTTCAGGAACCCACTTTTCACGCATATGAGACTCATCAAAAAGAACATCAAAGCTGGCACTTAATTATTTTCTTCAGAGGGGCGTGGTGTCCAGTCTGTGTCCAAGATTTAAAAGACTTAGAAGAAAATAAGAGTTATTTTAAAAGTAAGAATGTGCATTTAATCACTATCTCTACGGATGAACTTGATAATTCAAAGAAAATGGCAGATGAATACAACCTTTCATATCCTGTCTTATCAGATGAAAATTTAGAGGCTTTAAAAGCTTTTGACGTATTCTTTCATGGTGAAGACGCTCCATATGAAAACCATGGAGCTCACGGGGAACCTGCCTATTTCCTTGTAGATGAGAAAGGACGTCTTCTTTATCAACAAAAGCAAACAAGCCCTTTTGGTCGTCCTACAAGTACAGAGCTAAGAAAAATAGTACAATATATAAGTAAAAATCTTAAATAGTCTTTCCGTTACATTAAAGAGTCGGCATTTTGTGCTGACTCTTTAATGTAACGGAAATGTAATATGTATTACAGAATGTTTTTGAATGATAAATTAATCTATAAATAATTACGAATGTCCTTGAAGAGGTTACGCTCCCTTTATATCCAGATGTAGCTAATATTAAAGAGCAAATGAGAACCATTGGTGCAGATGCTGTCTTTTTTCATGGTAGTTCTATAAGAGGGGTAGCGTCAGGAAATGCAGATTTACAACGTTAAGGAAATTTCGATATTCTTTTTTATTGATTGTTTTAAAGAATATTTTCCGGTAGATTTTAGCTAGTATTATTTGTTTAACATGATAATAAAAACTAATCTTGATATATTTTTTGAGCTTCATATTTAAATCCATGATACTGATAATTTTGTTTTTTGTACATTTCTCTAGGAGTGTCTTCTCCATCGGCTATTAAGATACAAGCTTTTCAGGAAATGATTCCATTACAAATTTTTGTAATTTGCTACCTATTCCTTTGTTTCGGAACTTCTCGTCAACAGTTAGGTTATCAATTTCTGCC
>NZ_AJTN02000211.1 GCF_000305495.1 Peribacillus psychrosaccharolyticus ATCC 23296
ATATATGATTCCGCACTCTCATAGTCATTTACTTCTTTATAAAGAAGTGCTGTTAAATTATAACAGTCAGCTGTCCTTGCCCAATCATGAAGATTAAGATATAGTTCTTTTGCTTTTAAAGAATATTTCAGTGCACTTGTATATTCATAAAGATAAAATAAAGATAACGCAACATTATAGGTCAAACGAGCCTTTAACATTGAATCGTTAGTCAATGTTATTGTTTTACGAAAATTATGAATGCTTTCTTCGTAATTCTTTTTAATGTAATGAATTAAGCCGGTTACATAAAAGTACTTTTCACGTATTTCGGCACTAAGCATGTATACCTGACTTGGATCCACATAATTAACTACTTTATTCTTGTAGAGCTGATCGGCATCCTCAATTCGGTTTGCATTGATTAAATCAAGAATTCGCAGCAAGCTGAAATATAGTTCTTGATTTAAGGAAGGGATAAATTCAAACTTCGATTCATTTTCATGATAGAAGCTCTCAATCTGTGCCAGCTCGCCCCCTTCAATAATTCTTTGATATTCTTTTAGCAGAACAGCTAGGTCCGGATCATCAATATGTATGTCTTCAAAGTATGTGTACGGGACAGCCAATCGATCTGCTAGTAAGTATAGTATATCCTGAGAAGGTACAAATCGACCACCCTCAATATTGCTGAAATGTGAAGTGGAGATGATTCCATGACCTACTTGGTCCTGAGATTTTTCACTTCTTTTCCTCATTTCTTTTAATCTTTTGCCGATATGCAAACATTCCATCCCCTTGTTAAGGTTTATCCCGAATCTATCTCTATTATTATGTTTTTTATATTTTTTGCTTTCGGTTTGCTTCTGGCTTTGCTAGAATTCTATTACAAAAAGTGAGAATTTTCAATAATTTCCAGATTTATTTGTATAAATTCACATCTTTTGTATCATTTTTTACCCATTTAACAAAAGAAATCCAATGTACAAAGAATTCTATTCTTTTATCGGAATAAGTCTTAACAAGTTTACAAGAATGGCTATATTTACCTAGGCTGTTTTATAAATCACTTGGCATACTTGCTTGTCTCTCTACGTGAACGTTCCAAGTAATAATCGTCGTACTGTCTCTCACATGATGCTCCTGAATGTCACAGAGCATCTTCCTTACGGCTTCATCAGCTGATATCTCCATTAAAGCATGATAGATTGATTCCGATTCAGCATAAGGTTCCCCAGGGCATTCTGTCAGTCCATCGGTGGTTAAAAAAATCTGATTGCTGCCTGTTCTTAATTCACGTGTTCCTCTAGTAAAACAGGGCACAGGCTGGTCAAAGGTGTTCACTTGTCCAATCCATTCATAAAATTGCCGCTCATTCAGTAAATATTGACCCAAGTCTGCTAGTTCTGGATGCAGAAGATAAAACATGCAGTCTCCCACTGATAGCCACCAAACATAGTTTTCTTTTCTTACCACGAATAAGCAGGCGGTTTCCCCTTTCACTTCTCGGCATGCTTGTATAAAACCACGACTTTGAAGAACCGTTAATATGTGCTCCTCTATTTGTTTGAGTGCAACGGGGCTTGGCTGGGAAAGGATAGTTTCCACGTTCATTTGTTCTTTTTGAAAGCGATCGACAATAAGTACTGCACTATCTGCTGAATAATGCGCATCAAGTACCACCGCAAACTCCCACTCTTGTTGTTCATCCGCCCAAACGATACAGCCATCTTCATTTTTGTATGAACCAGCAGCTGAATTTCCGCCAAACCGCCCCACTGTTACCTGATTCACCTGTACGACACTTACCTCATCCACAAAAGGATGTTCGCTTCCAACCCAGCCTAATTTATTCATGCTGATGATCCTCCAAATAAGATTTTATACGTATGCTGAGACTTTGAATATCTGCCGTATTACCTACTGGTGCTTCACTCCATTCGTATACTTCCAATGCACCCCAATATTCTTTAGGTGTTCCTGGATAACGAGGAATTAGATGCATATGCAGATGAGAAACAGAATTTCCTGAAACCAGTGAATAGATATGCTCTGCTCCTTCAGAATTGACGAGAGCCCGGCTGACTCTTGCCATAATGGCGCCAAATGCCTGTGCTTCTGCTAGATTCATATCTCCAATTAGCCTAGCATGACGTTTTAAATCAATCATTATGTGCCCTAAATATCCAGGTTCTCCATTATGATCAATATGCCCAACATATACGTAATCATCTTCATAGATAACTGGCCCTGCCGTCTCTATTTTTCCCACATGCTTAGTACAGATAAAACAGTCTTCCATTTTATATTCCCCCTAACTCGTTTTCAAAGATTATAGTATGAAAAGTAATAAAATGGTATTTTTTTATTTTTATCTATACTAAGTCTATTTACGAGATTTGGTAAAGGAACGGTAGATTTCTCCAATAATCCCCTGTAATTGATGAATCCCTATATCTGTATTTGTCATGACGACTAGTCCAGTTTTTAAAGAAGGAAATGCCGCCATCATACATTGAGAACCAACACCCCAGCCTAATGATGAAATTTCAATTTCTCGGTCTGTGCAGCCGTTTAAAAACAAACCAAGGCCTGTCCATGTTTTACCTTGCGGGGTAATCATTTCTTTTGCCTTACTTGATGAAAGTCCAATCCTACTCTTTCCTTGAACTGAATTCATTAATTCGATAATCAGAAGTGCCAGATCTGAGGGTGTACTCAAAAGCCCCGCTGCTGCTGGATAAGGATAGATCGGATATTTCGCTTCCACTACTTCGCCATTTTTGTTATGCCCACATGAAATATTTTCTCTTTCTAATGGTAAATTAAATGTGCTCTGGTTCATTCTCAAAGGGCTAAATATGCGCTCTTTCATTACAACATTGAATGGTTTACCAGTCACATCTTCTATCAACTGCTGAATGATACAAAACCCTGCATCTGAATAGTGAAATTCGCTGCCTGGCTCAACCTGTACTTCAATAGGTTCCGTACAATAAGATGTTCTTCCTTCCAACAGTTCAACCATTGAGGGAGCATTAATCGAAGTAAGTTCAGGAAAACTCCCTTTAGGGTCAATCAGGCCGGATTGATGACTAAGTAAATGACGCAGCGTTACTTTATTATTTTTTGTTCGTTCATTATCAGGAATTTCCCACGATGAAAGCCTCACGTTTACGTCTTCATCCAACGCCAAAATCCCTTGTTCTATTAGAGTCATAGCCAAAACAGATGTTAAAAACTTACTAATGGAACAAGCATTAAACAGGGAACGATGTTTCACCTGTCTATTCGTTCCTGTTTCTAGTAGACCATAGGATGCTGATGTACTGATTTGACCATTATCAATAACTGCAAGACTTAAACCGGTTACATGATAATACTTCATACGTTCGTTCATATTTATATTTTTCAGATCAACGCCCCCCATTTGTAATATTATACCATCTATACGAATGTAAGTTTTTATAAAGAATAACCTAAAACAAAAAAGACATGGAGGTTACACCATGTCTTTTTTGGATTATCTTTTGCTCTATTTGATAATAAATTCTCTTAACGTTATTTCTAATTCATTAATTAATTCGTTTACGTTTTGCGTATATTGAGCTAGTTCGTTAGATGATGCCGCTTGCTCCTCCATCGAGGATGCAATTTCTTCTGAGGCTGCTGTTGTTTGTTGAGACACGGCTGTTATTTCTTCAATCATAGCGATGACCGTTTTCTTCTGTTCATTCAGCATGCCGATTGTTTTTGTCTCTTTGTTTATGGAATGCGATATCTGTATGACTGAAGTCTCGAGCTCTATCATCGAGTCTCTTACCGTAAGGACGGCACTCTTTTGATCCAGACTAATTTGGTTGGTTTCGTTCGTTGTTTTTAACAGGTTCTCTGTATCTGATAGAATGCTATTAATAGTGTTTTGAATATCAATAGTAGCTTTCTTGGAATCATCAGCAAGCGTTCGTACTTCATTTGCGACGACAGCAAATCCTTTTCCATGTTCTCCGGCTCTTGCTGCCTCAATCGATGCATTAAGAGATAATAGATTAGTCTGCTCAGCAATTTGCGAAATGGCATGTGTAACATTTGAAATTGTTTTCGACTTTTCAACCAGACTTGTACTCATATGCGTAACAGACTTGAAGGCCGCTTCTAATTTTTGATAAGAGGTTTCTAGTCTGTCGACTTGTTCTTTGCCTGTTTCTAATTTTCTAGAAGCTGAATGTAACACGGATTGAGTTTGATTAGATTGCTCCCTTAACTCATCCATTTCGTTACTAAGTTCGCGGATGGCACTTGCTCCTTGCTCGACATGTTCTGATTGATTGGCTGCCCCTATAGCTATTTCTTCAATTGAACGTGATACCTCTGAAATCGCCGTACTGCTCTCAGCAGCAATAACGCTTAATCCACTGGTTGCATTTGTTACAGACTGTGTATTATCATTGACCTTTTCAATGAGTCCTCTCAATCTGCTTAGCATGGCATTATAACTCACCGATAGGTCGCCAAATTCATCATTTGCTTGATAGTGATATTCTGTCACTAAATCACCACTCGCCGTTTTTCCTATCACGCCTTCTAGGTTAGCAATGATTTTTCTTAAAACGTTGGCTAAGAATAGAGCACACAACACGCCAAATAGTAAGCCAAATACTTCAGAAAGTATCGCAGCTCGGCTAATTTCATTTAATTTAGAAGCAGCGATTTCGTCAGAGGTAAACGATAACACTTTCCAATTCAATTCTGGCACGCTATTGACCTGACCGGTATACTCTTTACCTGCCCATTTCAATGGCTGTGAAGTAATACTCTTCCCTTCATACATCTTCGTTACCCAATCAAACTGTGAAGAAAATTGTTTCGAATCTGTTAGTAAGTCTTCAACACCTTCGACCGTCCCGCTATTTTTAGGGTTGATATTCTTTCCGTCCATCCCCTCCATAAAGGATGAAACAATAAACCCTTGTGAATCGAGAATGATTAGCTGACTGTTTGAATGGTCTTCGATATCCTTTCTCGTTTTCCCTATAGCGGACAGGTCAACATCATATCCTAAAGCACCTACCATTTTTCCATCTATTAGGACAGGTGTTACAACAGCTGTCATGATTTGTTGTGACAATTCGTCCTTATATACATCCATCCATTTGGTTTCTGGCTTCTCTGTTAGTGTTTTATATGTTAAAGTCTCTCGAGCATCTTTGTTAAAGTTCAACTTTGGATACGACATTAAGCTTCCGTCACGGCCATCCATATAATATGCGGAGATAATATTTTTATTATTTTTTTGAACGGATTCTAGTATGTCAGTCAAACGTTCTTTGGACGTAGAATCTGTTTCACTTGTGACCATTTGTGCTGCTAGTTCAAGGGAATTCTCATAATTCTTTAAATCTATGTTTATCTGAGATGTTGCACTTTTGGCATAACTCCTATTAGCTGTTATATTATCTGATTCAAATATAGATGAAACCTTGATATATACAGATGTGACAGAGGCCATCAGCACGAGCAGAACTATAATACTAATTAAGAACATCCACTTCAGGCGAATGGATACCCTCTTTTTTCTCTTTTCCTTATTGTTTCTTTTTAACTTTTCCAATGGCACTTTCTCCTTATTTTCTAATATGTAAAACCGTCGTTTCATAGTGTACTAATTACTATCGGTAAATAACGTTAAATTTACAGTATTTTTTACTTATTATTGGTAAATCAAAAAAAGGATCTTCAGAGAAGACCCTTCACATTACTCATTTATGACCGGATTGCCGGAATTTTAATTTTCACGGTAAACTATTCATTATCTTTATTATCTGCCGGATCTTATTTATGAAGGACAAATGGGTGATGAATTAACATACAAAGAGACCTGATTCTTCTTAGAATTAGGTCTCTTTGTATGTTAAAAAAATTTGTCTGATAATTTTTGTTTCTATCAATATCTCTCTCCTTTATTCTGTATGTGTAAATAAATACACAGGAGGAAGTTTAATGAAAGATCGACAATTAATAAAAATTTCGATTACTATAGTGATTCTTTTTACATTATGCCTGTTCCCTAGCCTTTACAATCAAGCAAGTGCCAAATCCCCTGTCCCTAAAATTACTAAGCATTCATATAAAGGAATCAGTTCATTAAAATATCCACAAGTATCTGGAATAAACAAAAAGACAGCGAGTAAGATTAATTCCACACTAAAAAAAGCGGCTGAAAAATCACATAAATCTTATCTTCAATTAAAAAAGCAGAAAAAGCCGTATCCAAAAAAGAATTATGTAAAAAAACGCCTAAATGCAGCTATTCATATAACACTCTATTTCAAGTAAAATATAACGCAAACGGAAAACTTAGTCTTTATTATTCCGATTACGCGTATACGGGCGGAAAGTCGGGTAAAACCCATGTGACCATGTATAATTTTGACCTAGTAACGGGTAAGCATTATAAAATTAAAGATATTCTTAAAACATCGTGTACGTATAAAAAAGTACAAAAATATGCGTTTGCCTATCTTAGTACACATAAACCCTACTCCGATACTGTCTTAAAAATAAGCGACGTTACCGTTAACAAAAACACTCAGTTCTCATTTTACAAGGGCGGAATTTACTTAGTCTATCAAGAATATGGAACGCAATATGATGATGGAACTCCATTTATAAAAATTCCAAAGTCAGTGTATCAATGAATTAACGAAAAAAAGCTGTCGAGAGTTTAGTTTCTCGACAGCTTTTTCTTACGTTTTTTTACGCTTTTACGGTTGGTTCATCTATAGCTTCAGTAGCATGTTTAATTTCATATTCAAGTTGAGAAATCATTTTTTGTTTTGTTTCATCAGACCAGTTAAAGTAAGCTTGCATAAAGTCGATGACTTTATCCTTATAACTTCTCACTGTGTCAATATCAAATAACAAAGCTCCTGTTCTTCTATATAAGAAGTCGACTGGAGTTGCTGTCATTTCGTGATCAAGTGCATATTGAAGTTTGGCCATTAATACAATTGGCAGGCCATATTGCTCTGCATTTTTTCTAATTGTATCTAAATTGTCAAAAATGGTTGGAACATTTGATCCATAACGAGTAGCTAATTGTTCAGCTTCTTTTTGTGTCAACGATAGCGACTGGCCTTTTTCAATCTGTTTTTGAACATAGCTTTCAAATTGCTTAGAGCCGCCCACATTACCACCTGAAATTGGAAGATGTTTTGTTTGACAATTTGTGTATTTAATATTTTTTTCTTGTTCGAATTTCTTGGCAACTAAATCAACGATCGTTTCTGCCATTTTTCTGTATCCTGTTAATTTACCACCTGCAATGGTAATTAATCCTGACTCTGATTCCCAAATTTCATCTTTACGGGAGATTTCAGAAGGATCTTTTCCATCTTCTAAAATAAGCGGACGAACACCAGCCCAGCTAGACTCAATATCACTTTCTGTAACCTTCACAGTTGGGAACATATAGTTAATTGATTTAAGCACATACTCACGGTCACTGCTTGTAATATTCGGACTAACCGCATCTTCATCGAAGAACGTATCGGTTGTTCCAACATAAACCTTCTCTTCACGAGGAATGGCAAATACCATTCTGCCATCCGGTGTATCAAAATAAACAGCTTGCTTCAGCGGGAATCTGGACTGATCAATAACTAGATGCACACCTTTTGTTAATTGTAGTGCTTTTCCCTTTTTAGAATTATCAATTTCACGTATTTTATCTACCCAAGGACCTGTTGCATTGACAATTTTATCTGCATAAATCTCATGTTTTTCACCTGTTAATTGGTCATTAATTAAGACACCTACTACTTTTCCATTTTCATAAAGTAGATTTTCAACTTTTGAATAATTAAGTGCTTTTGCGCCTAATTCAACAGCTGTCTTCATAACTTCAATCGTAAGGCGGGCATCATCGGTACGGTATTCTACATAATACCCTCCACCTTGAAGGCCCTCGTTCTTCACTAGCGGCTCCTTAGTCAACGTTTCTTGTTGAGACAACATTTTTCTACGTTCACTTTTTTTAACGCCTGCAAGGAAATCGTAAACTCTCAACCCTATATTTGTACTGAAACTACCAAATGTTCCCCCTTTATGGAAAGGCAATAGCATCCATTGAGGTGTTGTAACATGCGGCCCATTTTCATAAACGATTTCTCGTTCTTTACCTACTTCAGCAACCATTTTAATTTCAAATTGTTTTAAATAACGTAACCCTCCGTGAACGAGCTTCGTTGATCGACTAGACGTTCCAGCTGCAAAATCCTGCATTTCTACTACAGCCGTCTTCATTCCCCTGACTGTAGCATCCAGCGTGATACCTGCTCCCGTGATTCCTCCGCCAATTACCAATAAATCTAATTTATCTTTCTTTAAAGAAGTAATAAGTTCACTACGATTTTTATTTGAAAAGTTCATAATTATTTCCCTCCATTTTGGCAGAAATCAATAAAAGAGACCACAAATCAACATTATCAATGATGATAATGTGTTTCGTGGTCTCTCCATGTCTCCTACCGACTTTATTAACTTGAGTTTAGTATACCAGAAATCGCTGATAAATAAAAATCCCTAGCCTCGAGAATAAAAAATTATTTAAAAGCCATAGTTGCATGAACAGCTTTTTTCCATCCTTTATAAAGCGATTCCCGTTGTTCTTCTTCCATTTGCGGCTCGTAAGAACGTTCGATCGCCCATTGTGAAGCAATGTCTTCTCTGCTTTCCCAATAGCCTACTGCAAGTCCTGCTAAATAAGCTGCACCCAGTGCCGTAGTTTCATTAATAACAGGTCTTTCTACAGGCACGTTTAAAATATCTCCTTGGAACTGCATAAGAAAATCATTTTTAACAGCCCCGCCGTCAACGCGTAAAGTCTTTAATTCGATTCCTGAGTCTGCTTCCATGGCTGATAACACATCTTTTGCTTGATATGCTATTGATTCTAACGTTGCACGGATAAAATGTTCTTTTGTTGTACCACGAGTTAATCCAAATACGGATCCACGCACATCACTGTCCCAATAAGGAGTTCCAAGACCGACAAAAGCAGGTACCACATATACACCATCGGTTGTATCAACTTTGTCGGCATAACTCTGACTATCTGCAGCTGATTTAACCATTCTCATTCCATCTCGCAGCCATTGAATTGCTGAACCAGCAACAAATATACTGCCTTCAAGCGCATATTCTACTTTCCCGTCTATACCCCAAGCCAATGTTGTTAATAGACCATTTTCAGAACGGATCGCTTTTTCACCCGTATTCATCAGCATGAAGCACCCTGTACCATAGGTGTTCTTGGCCATTCCTTCTGTAAAGCACGCTTGGCCAAACAAGGCTGCCTGCTGATCTCCTGCTGCCCCGGCAATCGGAATTTCTTTACCAAAGAAATGATACGAAACGGTGTGTGCATAGATTTCAGAAGATGGACGGACTTCAGGAAGCATTGATTTAGGTACTGTTAAAATTTCTAGAAGTTCGTCATCCCATTTTAATTCATGGATATTATACATCAGCGTTCGGGATGCATTCGAATAATCCGTAACATGCGCCTTGCCGCCAGACATTTTCCAGATTAACCACGTATCAATTGTCCCAAACAGAAGTTTCCCTTGATCCGCTTTTTCCCTGGCGCCTTCAACATTATCAAGAATCCATTTCACCTTTGTGCCGGAAAAATATGCATCGATAAGCAAACCTGTTTTATCTCTTATGGTATCGCTATATCCTTTTTCTTTTAATTCGTCACAAATTCCACTCGTTTGTCTTGATTGCCACACAATTGCATTATATACCGGATTTCCTGTTTCTTTATCCCATACCACTGCTGTTTCCCGTTGATTCGTAATACCAATTCCAGCAATTTGTTCTGGTTTAATCGTAGATGAAGATAGAAGCTCAGCTATAACTGCCAACACAGAGCCCCAAATTTCATTTGCATTATGTTCAACCCAGCCCGGCTTTGGAAAGTATTGAGTAAATTCACGCTGTGCAGTATGAACGATTTCACCTTTTTTATTAAAAAGAATAGCCCGTGTACTCGTTGTTCCTTGATCCAATGATAAAATATACGTCTCCATTTGCTTTCCCCTTTTCTTTACTCGTATTTTAATTAGACAGCAATTTTTGAACTATCCATTTCACTTTGTTTCTTTTCCCCAAGAACGTACGCTAGGACTAATACGACTATATTCGCAACTAGTACTACCCAAAATGATGTAGAAATGGTTCCACTGAACATATATTTATAGAATACCGCTCCTAAAGAACCGCCTAAAATCGGTCCGACTACCGGAATCCAAGCATATCCCCAGTTCGAAGGACCCTTGCCTGGAATCGGTAATAAGAAGTGAGCAATACGCGGACCAAGGTCACGTGCAGGATTAATGGCATACCCCGTTGTTCCGCCAAGTGACATCCCAATCGCTATAATTAATAAACCAACCGCAAAAGGATTTAATCCTTTAGTAAATTCATTCGCTCCAATATACAATAATCCTAGAACCAACATAAATGTACCAAGCATTTCACTTAATAAATTCGAAAATGTGTGCGGTATAGCTGGGCTTGTCGCAAAGACACCAAGCTTTGTTCCTTGATCATCCGTAGCCTTCCAATGCGGCAGATACTGCAGGAAGACAAGTGCTGCTCCGATAATCGCCCCTATCATTTGGGCCAGAATGTAACCGGGTACATCTCCCCAAGCAAACGAACCATTAAGCGCCAATCCAATCGTAACAGCTGGATTTAAATGCGCACCACTAATTGAACCCACTGCAAATACCCCTAGTGTTACGGCAAGACCCCATGCAATGGTGATGACAATCCATCCTGAATCTTTCGCGTACGATTTCGTCAGCGACGTACCCGCTCCTACCCCTGCACCAAAAACAATTAATATCATCGTACCAATTACCTCGCCCCAAAATGGTGACATGGTCAACACACCCCTTAAGTTTTATGTTCCTTACAAATAAAATGATGAGATAGACAAAAAAAATTCACACAGAATAATCCTCTATAGAGGCAGTACTGTGTGAATCTCCTTATCTCCGTCACATTTCATTAACTTAATTTGAATTATACAAGCCTATGAAAACGCTGTCAAGAAAAAGACGCAGTATTTATATTAAACTTTCATTTTTTAAAAAAACAGCCTTATTCTTCATATAATCTCCATAATTCTTGTTTAGAAGTCGTAATTGCAGAAGCACCTGCCTGAAGGGCATTATTTACCTCATCAGAAGTTCGTATTAACCCACCGGCCAGAATAGGCGTATTCAATCGTTCCTTCACTTCTTTAATCATCCACGGCATCGCGCCTGGGAGTACCTCTATATAATCCGGTTTCGTTCTTTCCACAAGTTTATACGTTTTTTCAACTGCATGTGAATCAATTAAAAACATCCGTTGAATGGCCACTACTCCTTTTTGTTTTGCTTTTAAAATGACACTTGCCTTTGTTGAAATCAATCCGTAGGGTTTGTATTCCTGACAAATATACTCCGTTGCATACTCATCATTCTTTATTCCTTGAATTAAATCGACATGATAAATAATCTTCTTCCCGCTGCTTTCCGTCATCCGTTTAACATTTTTCATCTGTGAAATATGTAAATCCAAGAAAACACCAATTTCATAAGAGCTGACTAAAAACTTTTCAAAATCTTTCATATTTGTAAAAGCAGGTAATATTTTTTGGTTCATTTTTTCCTCCTAGAACGTTAATAACCTATAGGTAGTTATCGAATTCAACTTAATAGTACCATACACCTATCTGTTCATAGTATACACAACTCTTCCAACAAAAAAAGAAAGAGCGTATTCATTCATACACTCTTTCTTCATTCTTAGTTAGCGCCTTCTATATTCCATTTAAACGTTTCATGGTGGAAGCCAAACACTTTAGGCTCTCCATTGGTTACTTTCTTGGATACGGCCGAAAAATCAAAATCAGAGAACAGGGTGATAATCGGCATATCTTCTTCCCATATTTCCTGTACTTCATCATATAATTTTTTTCGCTTCTCAGGATCAGCCTCGGATTTTCCTTTATTCAACAGTTCATCACTTTTAGGATTATCGTAACTCATGAAATTATAAGCGCCTGTTTTCGTATATAGAGAAGATACATCAGGATCCAATGTAAACGTGAACCCCATAAGCAAGGCATCAAATTCTCCCGCCTTGCCCTTTGCCATCAAAGTCGGGAAATCAAAGGTGGTCATTTTAACCTTTACACCTGCATCTTTTAAGTTCTGTGTAATGATATCAGCAGCTTGTTCACGTACTTTATTTCCTGTTGGTACAATAAAGTTAAGTTCCTTTTCGAAATCCCACCCTGCTTCCTCAAGCGCTTTTTTCGCTGCTGCCGGATCATAAGTAATCGTTTTGAGATCTTTATTCAAGTATGGGTTGATGGTTGTATACGGCCCATCAATCACCTCGCCATACCCTTTAAGCAATTTATCAACGATTTGTTGTCGATCGACAGCTTGAGCAAACGCTTTTCTAATTTTCGGATCTTTAATCGTCTCCGTATTAAACATCATTGATTGGAAACCAAACGTATTTTCCGTCTTTGTTTTAACGGTTTCAATTTTTTCAACCGTTTCATAATCAGTCGGTACGATTTTCCCTATGCCTCCTGCAACATTCATGTGAAGTTCACCTGTTTGAAGCTGCGCGACTAGATTGGCAGCAGGCATTACTTTTATGAATAGTTTACTAAGTTCTACTTTTCCTTGGTAGTAATCCGGATTTTGTTTAAATTCAACATATTGATCTTTCTTATATTGGACAAATTGGTAAGCACCGTTTGTTACTGTTGGATTCTGCATAAATGGATCTTGAGACAACTTAGCCGGCTCAATTTTCTCAAGTGCATGCTTCGGAAGAATCATAAATTTTGTTCCAAGCTGTTCTTTGATCATATTTGGGTCAACAGGAGTTTTTGTTTTAAATTCAATTTTCTTTTCATCAATAATTTTCACAGATGGAATTTCTTTGTCTCCCCCCTGAAGCTTTCCATTTTCATCTAATCCTTGAAACATGGAAATATAACCCCCGACTACGGTTTCAACCACAGGATTAGCCACTAGATTAAAAGTGAAGGCAACGTCATCGGCTGTGACCGGTTTACCATCAGACCATTTCGCATTTTTATTCAGCGTAATCGTATACGTTTGATTGTCAGTCGTCTCAAATGATTCTGCAAGCTTCGGCGCAAATTCCTGTGGACCAGTCATTTCCAAAAAGGAATCAAACATAAATTTTTCTGCGAATTGTGAAGCAACATCCGATGAGTTAATTGGATTAAATAGGATAGGCGGATTCACCATTCCCAGAAACATCGTTTTATCCTTTTCACCTGTTGTTGACGCCTTTTCACCGCTGTCCTTACTACAGGCGGTCAAAAAGATCATGGCTGCAAGGAACAGCATACTGGTGATTTTTGTTAGTTTCCCCATTTTGATTTCCCCCTATTTCTCTATTTTATTTTATACTTCTCGGATCCATTGCATCTCTAAGGCCGTCACCCATAAAATTTATCGAAAGAACTGCCAGTAAAATTAACATACCAGGCGGTACCCATAACCATGGCTGATTCGCTAGTACAGAGAGTGATTGTGCCTCCGTTAAGATATTTCCCCAGCTGGCTGTTGGAGGTTGGACACCAAGACCTAAAAAGCTTAGGGAAGCCTCCAATATGATAGCCGAGGCAATACCGAACGTTGCATTCACAAGAATCGGTGCCAGACAGTTCGGCAGGATATGCCGAAAAATAATTTTAGGTGTTGAATACCCTAATGCCACACCTGCCATGACATAATCCATTTCTTTTATTGAAAGAACGCTCCCTCTAACAATCCTAGCCACAGCCGGCCAGCCGAGTAAACCAATCACTAGAATGATGTTGGTTAATGAAGGGCCCATAATGCTAACGAGAACAAGTATGACCATTAAATAAGGAAATGACATGAATACATCGGTGACTCTCATAATCAGCATGTCTATCCATTTTCCAAAGTATCCTGCCACGGCACCCAGTATCGTGCCAATGGTTACATAGATAGCTACTGCCCCTATACCTACGGATAGTGAGACTCTAGAGCCATAAATAAGTCGGCTTAAAAGATCCCGTCCGACTTGGTCTGTACCAAGAAGGTGCGCAGAAGATGGACTTGCTGCGAAGTCACCGGTTATTCGAGTTGGACTGCTAGGTGCAATCCACGGAGCAAAAATGGCCATGAATGCAATGAGAACAAACACGATCAGCCCCAAAACTGCAAGCTTATGTTTAATAAAACGTTTAGTAATCAGTGATAGATAGCTTTCTTCCTTGCCGAGATCTTCAATGATGTTTAAAGGGATTTCAGGTAAGGGCTTTTTATTTCCAAGCTTTGTACTCGCCATCGACATTACGCCCTCTCCTTTCCATTAATTGTATTTAATCCGAGGGTCCGCCACTGAATACAACATATCTGCAATCAGATTGGAAAGCAGTACGGCAATAGCAGCCATTAAATTAATCGCCATTAGCGTCGGATAATCTCGTGAACCAATTGACTGAATCGTCAGCTGACCAAGACCAGGCCATTGAAAAATCTGTTCAGTGACAACCGCACCGCCGATTAACATCGGTATATCTACACCTATGACTGTAATAATCGGAATCAAGGCATTTTTGAGAGCATGCTTATTGACCACAAAAAACTCTTTTAGTCCCTTTGACCTTGCCGTTCTCAAATAATCCTGTCCAAGTATTTCAAGCATACTTGAGCGAACATATCGCACCATATTTCCTGCAATGCCCGTTGCCAGTACAATTGCCGGCATAATCAAATGGGCGAGCGTATCCATCAATCCGCCCTCATTGCCAAGTGTATTCATGCCTCCAGTCGGGAAGATTTGAAAAGTAATCGCAAAAATATAGATAAGACCCAGACCTAAGAAAAAGTTAGGTATTGAGATACCGATAAAGGAAAAAGATGTAGTAAAATAATCCATCCAAGAATATTGTTTCGTTGCGCTGAGAATGCCAATGGGAATCGCGATAACATAAGCAAGTACTAACGCTGCCCCCATCAACAATAGGGTCGGTCCAATCCGGTCCACTATCATCGTTAAAACCGGTTCATACGTACTAAAGGAATAGCCAAAGTCTCCTTTTGCCAAATTGACGAGCCAGTGTACATATTGGATATGGATAGGATCATTTAACCCCAATGCTTCTTTTTTTGTTTGGATATCCGCCTCTGTCGCATAAGGATTAACTTGCATATCGACTGGATTTCCAGGTGCTAGGTTTACAATAAGAAAACTGAAGATCGTAACACCGAATAAGACTGGAATGGCGATTAGGATTCTACGTACCATATATTGAAACATCATTGTCCTCCCCTTTTCTAAAGATTGATCGATGACATTCTTTATCCATTTTAGGCAAGTGGGAAATGACATGCTACCGAACGCTTTTCTTCCGTTAGTACGGGAGATACTTGTTTGCAAACTTCTTGGGCGTATGGACAGCGAGTATGAAAACTGCAGCCGCTTGGTGGATTAGCTGGGCTTGGCACATCCCCTTTCACGACGATTCGTTCACGTCCCCGCAAGTGCGGATTAGGAATCGGGTAGGCATTTAATAAGATTTGTGTATAAGGGTGTCTTGGACTTTTAAAGATTTCTTCAGTTGTTCCTAGTTCAACGATTCTCCCCAGGTACATGACCGCAATACGATCACTAATGTACTTAACGGCTCCAAGTCCATGACCGATGAAGATATACGTTAATTGAAATTCTTTTTGAAGATCCTTAAGTAAGTTTAAGATTTGTGCCTGTATCGATACATCGAGCGCCGAGACAGGTTCATCACAGACAATTAGTTTTGGATTTAAAATAATTGCACGGGCAATACCGATTCTTTGGCGCTGACCACCGGAAAACTCATGAGGATATCGTGATTTATGCGATGGTGTTAGACCGACAATTTTCAATATATCATCTACTTTTTCTACGGCTTCCTTACGACTAATCTTTTGATGGGTCAAAAGTGGTTCAGCTAATAAATCTCCGATACGCATTCTCGGATTTAACGATGAAAAGGGATCTTGAAAAATGATTTGCATCTGTGTCCTTGTTTTTCTTAGCGCTGCATTTGATAAGTTTGATAGATTTTCTCCTTCAAAAAACACGGTTCCTTCAGTCTGTTTATCAAGCTGCACGATAGCACGGCCAGTCGTTGATTTACCACACCCCGACTCTCCAACGAGTGCCAATGTTTCACCAGGATAAACAGAAAAGTCTAGACCATCGACAGCCTTTACTGATCCAACTGTTTTAGAAATAATTCCTTTTTTTATCGGGAAATACTTCTTTAATCCTTCTACACGAAGAATAGGCTGTTGTTCCTGAAAAGAATCATGATCTTTCACCAGCACAGATGTCTCATTCATAAAACCGCCTCCTCTCGGTTTTCACTCTTTTGTTCTTCTTCATAAAGCCAGCAGCGGACCTGATGACCCATTTTTTCATCTAGTCCTTGTAATTTTGGTTTTTCTTTTAAGCACTGTTCCATTACATATGGACAACGAGTATGAAAGCGACAGCCACTCGGCATATTTTGCAGGGTAGGTACAGTTCCTGGTATCGAGGCAAGCCTTTCTTCTGATTCTGTTTCAAGGTGAGGAATGGATTTCATTAGACCCAGGGTATAGGGGTGCTTAGGTTCGTCAAATAGTGTAAAGACGTCCGCTTCCTCTACTACCTCTCCGGCATACATCACCAGAACTGTATCCGCCATTTCAGCGATCACACCTAAATCATGAGAAATAATCATGATGGCTGTATTCGATTCATCACGCAGCGTTTTCATCAGTTCAAGAATTTGTGCCTGTATGGTAACATCCAGAGCCGTGGTTGGTTCATCCGCAATTAGCAGCTTCGGCTTACAAGAGAGTGCCATAGCAATCATAACCCTTTGCCTCATTCCACCTGAAAGTTTGTGAGGGTATTCATTAATGACTTCTTCTGCCCTTGGAATCCCAACCTTTTGTAGCATTTGTATGGCATATTGTTTTGCTTCTTTTTTTGAAATCATCATGTGAAGCTGAATCATTTCAATCATTTGATTCCCAATTGTAAAAACAGGATTTAGTGATGTCATAGGCTCTTGAAAGATCATCGCGGCTTCATTGCCTCGTACGTCTCTCAATTCTGTTTCGGTCAGTTTCGTCAGGTCTTTTCCATTCAGAGAAATAGTGCCTTTTTTAATATAGCCTGTTTGACCGAGCAGCCTCATGATGGAAAGAGAGGTAACGCTTTTTCCGCAGCCGGATTCTCCGACGATGCCAATGGTTTGTCCAGCATTCAGCTGAAATGAAACATCTTCAACTGATACCACCTCGCCTTTTCCCGTTCTAAAGGCGGTTTGTAAATGTTCTACCTTCAGCAGACTTTGCGTCAAAAAGACCCCTCCTTTTCGTTCCTTTTTTAACTAATTGGTTCTGCCGCTTTTTGCTCGGCTGATTCTACTGCATAATGATGAATGAGCGTTAAGAATGCTTTTCCAGCATCAAGCATCGCCGTTTCATCAAAATCAAACATTGGATGATGATGAGGCATATCTGCACCAATTTCTTCATTTCGAGCTCCAGTAAAAAAGAAAGTTCCTGGAATCTGCTCTAAGTAATAAGCGAAATCCTCCCCTCCCATTAATGGGGTCATCTCGGAGAGTCGATCCGTAAACCCTGCTTTTTCCATTGCTTGAACAAATACCTTGGTCTCCTTTGGATGATTGTTAACCGATGGATAACCGCGCTTATAGTCCAGCGTATAGCTTGCTCCAGCATCATCACAGATTGCTTGAACGGCTTTTCTTATTTCTCGTTCAATCTGATCTCGTACGTCTGCATCATACGTCCTTACTGATCCTGAAATCTCTGCGGTATCTGCAATAACATTTGGGGCTAGTCCTGCGTGAAAAGAACCTACTGACAGAACGCTTGGTTTTTGAGGGTCTACTTTCCTGCTGATGATGTATTGCCAATGGTGGATGATTTGTGTGGTAACCGTGATTGCATCAATGGTTTCATGTGGTGTTGAACTATGTCCGCCCTTGCCTTGCACAGTTAAATTAAATTGGTCAGAAGCAGCCATTATTAAACCTTCTTTGTAAAGATAGGTTCCTGTTGGTGCACTTGTGGTGAGATGGGTGCCAAATACCACATCTACTCCCTCTAGACATCCGTCCTCAATCATCGAAACAGCGCCGCCTGGAGTTTGCTCCTCTGCATGTTGATGAAGTAAGACCACATTTCCAGCGAGATTACTCCGGTTTTGATTAAGTACAGAAGCTACACCTAGAAGAGTGGCCGTATGACCGTCATGACCGCAGGCGTGCATAACGCCTGGTACTTGTGACTTATAAGGAACATCCTTTAAATCATTAATCGGGAGAGCATCGAAATCTGCACGTAAAGCAATCGTCTTGCCAGGCCTTCCTCCTCGAATTACACCAACTACTCCCCTGCCTCCTACACCTTTTCTTACCTCAATTCCAAGACTCTCAAGGATTTGGGCAATCATAGCAGGTGTTTTCACTTCCTGAAAAGAAAGCTCAGGATTTTGATGTAAGTGACGTCTCCATTTAACAAGCTGGGGATAAAGAATTTCTAATTCGTTATGCCATGTTTGGAGCATGCTTAACACTCTCCCTACTATAAAAGTATTTTGTAATAAATTTGAGACAGGTTACTTTCAACTAAAATGAACTCTCTTTATCTATCATTGTGGATGATTATACTAAAAACATTTGTTGAAAACAAGTTAAATTATTGATTATTCAGAATATTAAGAATCAAACAAAACCATTTCCACCCCCGGTTTATATAGTCTTAATTACATAAAAAAAGAAAGGTGCCCTTGGGACTTTCCTTTCTTATTTCGTACAGTCTTTCGATTTTAATAAACTATAAGTTATCAAGTTTTCATAATGGTCGTATAGCCATTGACCATCTCTCGTTACACCTTCTTCAAAGAAACCTAATTTTATAGGAATGGTCCTGCTTCTATGATTAGTTTCTGCACATTGGATTTCGATTCGATGCAAATCTAACTCATTAAATAAATAGGTGATCAATGCCCTGACACATTTCGTAATGATTCCATTTCCTTGCGCTTCTTCCGATAAAAAATACCCAATACTCGTTGCTTTGTTTTTCCAATCTATATGATGCAAACCAATCATACCTACTAATCGTTCATTGTATCGTATTCCGGCATCAAACCCGTCATTATTTGCAAACTTGGAAATCCATTGTGGAATAATGGTATCGAAATCCTCCGCCGTCTGTCTTTTATCCACCCATAGCAGCCACTTACGCAGATGCTCTCTATTCGTATCAATTAACCGAAATAATTCCTCCTTATGCTGTTGTTGGATCAGTTCGATTTTCAGCTCGTCATCTACTTGAAACGAAAACATGTTATGCACCTGCTTTCTCTAGTCATTAAAGTTCTATCAAATTCGATAATTCGCGATAAACGCCAAAAATTCTTGTTGTTTGGTATGTTTATATTTCATAACTGCATAGGTATTCGCTTCTGGTCGTTTGATGAATTGACTTGGTACCTCGAGCAGCCTGCCTTCAAGCAATTCTCTTCTTACTGTTGATATCGGTAAATAGGAGACGCCTAATCCTTCAGCAATAAAACGTTTGGTAATATGGACCTGTGAGACCTCCATCATTCTTATTGAAGGATAACTGCTTTTAACGGCTCTGCATAAACTGTCCCAGTACTCAGGGTGATTATGGGTAAATAGATAATTCGATGTTAAAACCGTTTCTTCATCTAAAGGAGGTGCGAACTCTGAGTCCAATCCATCATGGGGAGCAACTAATATAACTTCATCTTGATAGAGAAGTTCACTGATGATGTCTCGATGCGCTCCGTTAATACATGACAGACCGATATCTACTTCTTCCTTCAAAACTGCCTCTTCAATTTCTATTGATTCAATAATTTTCAATGAAAATTCTACCTGTGGATGCTTTTTCAGATATGTTTTGAGTATATACGGAAGGATGGTGTCCGCTATCAATGGGGAAATGGCTAGGGATATTTTAGTGGTATACCCCTGTCTAAACGACTCTAAATCTTCTAAACCAGATTGATAGACATCAAACAGCTTCTTTGCATGAACTAGATATCGTCTTCCCTCTTCCGTTAGTTTCATAGTTCTACCTTCACGCAGAAATAACTGCACGCCTAATTCATTTTCTAAATGCTTAATATGGACGGTTACAGATGGTTGCGAGATATACAGAAGCTCCGCAGTCTGTCTAAAATTCCCACAGTGAGCAGCGGTGATAAAGGTAGTTAACCAAGAAAATTCCATAACCGCCTCCTTAATCTTTAATTTTTTTAATTGAATCGATTAAAAATAATTACTATTCTTAATTATCTTTATTTTATAAAATATATTTATAAAAGGAAAGGGGATATGTATATGCTGTATCCGGGATTAAAAGGGGTCGTTGCTGTTGAAACATTAATCAGTGAGATCGATGGTAATAAAGGAAAGCTGTATTATCGAGGATATGACATCTTGGACATCACGAAATCTTATTCCTTTGAAGAGACAGCCTATCTGTTATGGTATGGTACATTCCCAACCATTGACCAACTTAATGAGTTGAAGTCAGCCCTCATCCTGCATCGTTTTCTTCCTTCTCATATCGAAAAGCTTATTTGTCTGCTCCCTAAAGACATGGACTTGATGAGTGTCATCAGAACGGCTGTATCCGCAGAAGGAAACTCTAGCTATGGATGGAAACCGACCGTCTCACAAGCAATTAAATTGACCGCTATGATTCCAACCATTATTGCTTTCCGGAAAAGGTTCCTAGAAGGAAAAACACTCATTCATCCTTTGAACAACGGAAGTCATCTAGAAAACTATCTTTATATGTTAAATGGTGATAAGCCTGTCGAAGCACATATTGAGGCATTAGAAACCTATATGATTCTGACCATGGAGCATGGTATGAATGCCTCAACGTTTTCAGCTAGGGTTACCGCTTCAACAGAGTCAGAATTAGCATCTGCCATTACTTCAGCGATTGGAACGATGAAAGGTCCGCTTCATGGAGGTGCGCCTTCCGAGGTCATTGATTTGTTAAATGAAGTATATACAGCAGGAGATGTTGAAACAGTCATTCGTGCCAAATTATCTAACGGTGAAAAATTGATGGGATTTGGTCATCGGGTATATAAAACCCATGATCCACGCTCCGTTTCATTAAAGTCGAAACTGATGGAGCTTAACGGTGAAGACCCTTGGCTAGACCTCTCTATCCAGGTTGAAGAAGCTGCTGTCAATCTATTACAAGAATTCAAACCAGGCCGGGCACTCTATACGAATGTAGAATTTTATGCAGCAGCCATCATGAAAGCGATTCAGATGGAACCTACCCTATTTACCCCAACCTTTACCGCCAGCCGAATTGTTGGCTGGAGTGCACATGTAATTGAGCAGGCTGAGAACAATGTGCTTTTCAGACCTCAATCGAACTACATTGGTATGATTAAAGAGAGAGGTCGAGTATGATAAGCCAAAATAAATCAGATTGGTGGAACGCTGCTTTATATGATAATCATCATGCCTTTGTTTCATCTTATGGTGATCATTTGCTAAATCTATTAGCTCCACAAAAAGCAGAAACCATACTTGACCTTGGATGCGGCACTGGAGATTTGGCGATGAAAATGCTTGAGCTTCAAGTAAATGTTGTCGGAATTGATCAATCAGAGACGATGATCAATCAAGCTAGAAGGAAATACCCAACGATTCCATTCTTCGTGAAAAATGCAATTGATTTGGGGTATGATGAGGAATTTGAGGCTGTTTTTTCGAATGCGGTTCTCCACTGGGTAAAGCCGCCTTCTCTTGCACTAACGTCCATTTACCATGCTTTAAAACCAGGGGGGCGATTTGTTGCTGAATTCGGAGGAAAAGGTAATGTCCAGAGAATCATCGATGCCATTATAATGAACATTAAACAAGTAGGACACCCTTATGCTAAGCATCAGTTACCATGGTACTTTCCAAGTATAGGAGAATATACCACACTAATGGAACAAGCAGGGTTTAGCGTTATTTTCGCTCAAGCCTTTGATCGTCCAACGAGGTTAACCGGAGATGCGGGACTACGAAATTGGATAAACATGTTCGCAGCAAGTCTATTTGATGGAATCGATCATGACAGTAAAAACATGATAATGACAGCTATAGAGAAACAACTAAAGCCAACCTTATACAAAGAAGACAGTTGGCTTGCCGAATATAAACGAATACGAGTTGTCGGCATAAAAGAATAACAGAACGTAAGGGCGTACTCTATTTATGAGTACGCCCTGGCTTTATTCCATCAAACCAGGGGGTATATTGCCGATAACGATGTCTTTTTTGAAGTAATCCCGTCTGAGAGGGTCGTAATCCCGTCTGGAGAGAACGTATTCCCGTCTGGCAACAGCATAATTCCGTCTGCAAGGCTCGTATTCCCGTCTGGCGTACATTATATACCCCATTGGGTATATGCATCCTTCATTTTCTATATTCAATTAACCAACAATCTCGATACTCACCTTCATGATATTCATGGCTGGGCAACGGTTTGATTTTTTTAAAGCCGCATTTCTCATAGCAGCGTATGGCTCGATTATTCCATGCTTGCGGATCCATTACTACTATCCCTGCCTGCTTTTCTTTTAGTAAATAATCGACCATCGCCGTTACCAGAATTTGTCCAATTCCTTTATTCCAGTATGTGGGCTCACCGATGAATTGGTCCATTCCAAAGACCCTTTCGTCCTTGTATCCGTATTCATATTTCGTCTCATCGTCTACTTGGTAGTATTGGATATACCCGATTGGCTTCCCTTCAAATTCTACGATACATCCTTCGTCCTTATTTTCAGCATCATAAAACGCTTTATCGACCTTTTCCATATCAAATGGGTTATCTCTACCTTCATAAAATTCCAAGACTTCTGGATCGGACAGCCATTTAACTAAGTCGTATTTATCTTTATCTTCTAATTTTCGAACACATACCTTATCTTTTTCAAATAACATACTTACCCCCGTTTATTAACACGCAAAAACGCTTAGAAAAATCTCCAAGCGTTAAGCGTTTATTTACTTCCAGATTGTCTATTATAATTCCTTACAACCATTCCATTCGTTTTTGTCATACCAGCTTGAATATAATATGGAATCAAGTCATCATCACAACATAAATCAATCATATAGATGTCATCAAGTTCTTTTAGCATCCGATTAATTAATTCTTTGCCGATTCCTTTCTTTTTATAGGATGGTAAAACTTCAAGAAATGGTATATAGGCAGAGAGAATTTCATCACTAATTGCCGTAATAAATCCAACAACTTGATTTGTAATATGATCAATCGCCAGGATAACTTTACTGCTGTTTTTTAAAAGTTCTAAGTGTGTTTCTTGATTTGGCGGGTGCGGCCAATCCACAAAAAAGCCTGTTAACATTTCTGTAGAAATACCCTCGAGTGAGTTTTTATATATCATCAACTATCAGCTATCAGCTCCTAATTTTTTTCTTATTAGAAGATGATCGATTAAAAGTATAGTAGCAAAAGAATACCTCCAGGCTTACTTTGGGATAAACTATATATTCTACTTTCATAAGTTAAATCCTTTTTATTTATAAAAAAACTGTCCCCGAGTATCATTTTCCAATGATCTTCAGGGACAGCTTAGGTTAGCTTATGCGTTTTTCATAACCACACCTACAAGAATGTCGGCGACTCTTTGACAATGATCAGCTACATCTTCTAGGCTTTCATACATCTCTTTGTATTGGATGATGCGAAAAGGGTCTTTTTCAGTAGTAAATAATTGTTTAATCGATTGGCGTTGAATTTCATCACAATGAGATTCCAAATCTTTAATTTTTATCGCAATCACCGGAATCGATTGTAAGTTTTTCGTAGTGAGCAATTTGCATGCTTTTGCAATTTCATACGTACATTCTTTAATTGCTTCAATAAAACCGAGGATATATGTATCAGTATTACTAATAGAATACATGTCGATTAATGATGAACAATTTTCCAAACCATCCAATATATCATCCATACTGTTTGTTAACTGAAGAATGTCTTCTCGTTCAATCGGAGTGATAAAAGCTTGATTCAGGTCTTTGATCACCTCATGAACCATGTCATCCCCTTTTAGTTCGTATTCCTTCATCTTATCGGCAAAAGCTGTTAAATCGCTGATATCCTTAAATTCAGCAAAATAATCGGCACTTTCCTTTAAGTTTTGGGACATATTAATTAGGGCCGCTGTAAACTTGTTTTGTTTTGCTTTAAAGAACAATATATGACCTCCTATTTAATTCGACTAATGACTTGTCCTTATACTAATATCAATATTCTTAGTAACACATTGTCTTACACTCCAAGAAGGCGAGAGATGTACCAATAGTCGTTCTCGAAGGTCAAAGAACAATCAAGACGTTTTCTCGTAGGCAATAAACCTATATGTAACACGGAAAGATTGTTTACGTCAGATAATTCAGAGGAATTTGAATGGTTAATTGGCGAAAATAAGATGACTATAGCTGTTAATAAACTTAGAATTCATCCTATTTAAAAGGGTACGCAATGAATCAGGGAAGTCTCTGGTCTACATCTTCTATTATACTCTTACTTATTCTTTTCTGTCATTCTTCTTTGATGAAGGATAGATTACTGAGCGTACCCATATATTTCACACCATGTATTAAAGAGTAATCTTTCATTAAATGAGGGCCCATATAATAAGATAGTAAGCTCCGAATACAATAAAGATTAACGTCATTAATATCGTTAATAAAATAATCGTTATTCTTGTGAACCTAAAGGTTTGCTGGTTAATCTCTTCACCTTTTTTAAAGTAACTAAAAGTAGTGAAAATCAACGTAATTATTCCAACAATAATAGATGATAATCCAATTAGTTTGGCTAGCATATCTCCCAAATCAACATGTGGGGTTGTTAAGGTTGCAAAATGAAGGTTTGTAATCAAAAAACCGACACCTATAATGGTAATTGACGTACTTACCCACGCTAAAAACGTACGTTCATTGGCTAAATGTTGCTGAATATACGTAGAATCTTTCGTTTGATTTTTAGATTCCTGTTCTTTTTTTTGCATCTATTTACACCTTATCTTTCTCAGTATTTTGCCCACTACCCGTCCTTTAATTCATACTAAAAATCCCTCAAATCACCATTCAAGGTAAACGAGGGATTTTTAGTATGCATGGGTAAATTATAAGATTCCCATCCAAATCTTCACCGCTGTGGCTAAAATAAGGACAGCTAATATGATTTGAAGAATTTTTGTATTCATTTTTTTCCCTGCCATTGCTCCAAGCGGCGCAGCTAGTATACTTGCTATTACCATGATTAAGGCTGGATAATAGTCCACTTGTCCTGTAGATAATTTACCGACAGTTGCTCCAATTGATGAAATGAAGGTGATGGCCAGCGAGGATGCAATCGTTACCCTTGTTGGGATTTTTAACACAACAAGCATGATGGGCACTAATAAAAATCCCCCTGCAGCTCCAACAACTCCAGAACCTAGGCCAACAATTAAGGCTAAAATCGCTGCAAGCCACTTGTTAAAGGTTACCTGGTCTAAAGGAATATCGTCGATTCCCTTCTTAGGAATAAACATCATAACTGCTGCTATGATGGCTAGGATGCCATAAACAAGATTTATTCCGTTCTCTGACATAGACTGCGAACCAAAGCTCCCAATTATACTTCCGATTAAAACACTTATCCCCATATAGATGATAAGTGTTTTATTTAAGTATCCGCCTTTACGATAGGCCCAGACACCCGAAATGGAAGCAAATAATACTTGAACAGCACTTATTCCCGATACTTCATGTGCACTGAAGGCCGCTAAACCAAAGATTGGCGGAATATACAAAAGCATGGGATATTTAATTATCGACCCGCCGATACCGAGCATCCCTGAAATATATGAGCCTATGAATCCAATTAAAAAGATAGTAATGATAAAACCAATATCCATTTTAATCCTCCTTTAAAAGAAGGGAACCCTACTTGGTTCCCCTAAAAATCAGCCTTTTTTGATCCAAAATTTAAATACATCATTTTCTTCTGCCGATTCTAGCAGTTCATGACCGCCAGATCTAGACCAAGCGGCTAAATCAGCTTTTGCCCCTTTATCGGTAGCATGTACTTCTAACACTTGACCCGTTTCTAGCTCGTTGATCGCTTTCTTTGTTTTTACAATGGGCATCGGACAAGCTAATCCTCTTGCGTCTAATACTTTATCTGAATTCATCTTTTATTCCCCTATTCGTAGTAGTTTTTTATAGTGTTAATTAGCGTACTGCACAACGATTGGGTCCAATCTCCATTTCACGTTGTTTTTCACTATCTGGAGTCATTTTCCCCATGTTTGTTTCCCGAATTTCTTGGTAGGCATTTGGTTGTGGAGGTAAGTTTCCAGTAACCATTGCTCTAAACTCTTTTTCATCTTTAATATTTAAGCCATGATTTTCTGCAAATAATGTACCTAGTTGCTTACCAACACTACCGTTTTCATTCAGTTCTTCAATAATCATAAAGTGAGAAGGTAAAACGATTAGCTCGTCCGACAATTGTCTGTAGCGATTATAGAGCGTTTCTCTAAGATCTCCCACCCAATCCTCTGCTAATCCAGCTAGATCTGGTCTGCCAATTGAATCGATGAATAAAATATCTCCAGAAAGTAAGTACTTTTCATCGACAACAAATGATGTAGAACCAATTGTATGGCCAGGAGAGTAAAGAGCATGAATGTCAATTGCTGTATTTCCAATCGTTACAACGTTCCCACCTTCTAATGCCTGATAGGCAAATGTAACTTCGGTTGCATCTTTAGGAGGTAACCAATACGTGGCATTGGTTTGTTCTGCGATTTGTCTTCCACCTGAAATGTGATCTGCATGTAAGTGTGTATCTAATACATGTGTGATTTTCGCCTCTTTACTAGCTGCAAACTCTAGATAGACGTCCGTCATTCTAGTTGAATCGATGACCGCCGCTTCACCGTTAGATATAACCATATAAGATAGACAGCCTTTACCAAGACGAACGAACTGATACATTTCGGCTCCATCATGCAAATCGCCGAGTTTGATTGGTTCTAAATGTTCACTCCAAGCCTTCATTCCGCCTTTTAAATAAGAAACTGAACGTCCTGCTTCAGATAACATGTCAGCTACCAAAATAGATGAGCCTTCTTTTGCACAAACAACGACTACTTCTTTTTCAACTGGAATGCGTTCCATCACTTCTTCTACACCATCAAGCAAATCAAAATAAGGAGTATTAAAGATTTCAATGCTCTCTCCTTCAATTTTCCAATCGTTAAAATCACTTTGATTTCGTACATCCAAGATAAACAAATCTTCTTTTTTAATGACCTTTTGTGCGATTTCTTTAGCTGTCATTTCTTTTACTGACATCATGATTCCTCCTCTTATTTAAGATCGCTTAAACAAATGATTTAAAAGGTTAAAGTCACGTCTGCATATTTAGCGAACTCTAAAAATGTAACGGCGCCGCCCACTTCAATTCCGTCTACAAAAGCTTCTTTTTCAAGTCCCATAACGTCCATAGTCATTTGGCATCCAATGAAATTAACGTTCATTTCTTGGGCCATCGCAAGTAATTCTGGAATACCTGGTACCTTTGCTTTTGTAAATCCGTCGGCAAAATGCTCTTTTCCTTCCGGCATCGGAAGTTGTTTATTAGCTTCTTTATGGATTAAGTTTAACCCTTCAAATGTAAAGAAGATGGCAACCTCTTGATCCATTGCTTGCTGCAGCTGCTGTAGCTATGTTAAATACCTTATATGCGTCAAATAATCCGCCATTGCTTGCAATTATTGCCACTTTTTTAGTCATAATGTATTCCTCCATTGTTAGTTTTTAGTTTGTAGACTTTTCTGTTGGTCCATTCCATTGACTCATTCCCGGTACAACATTAATAACTTGCTTGAAGCCTGCCGATGTAAGTTTTTGTGCAGCTAAATCACTTCTGCTGCCTGTTCGGCAAATGACATGAATTTCTGCTTTTTTATCCAATTCACTTAATCGTTCTTCTAGTTCCCCTAAAGGCAAAGATACAGCGTTTGGAATATGATTAAATGCAAATTCTGCCGATTCACGCACATCAACTACTACTGACTTTTGGTTTTCCATTTTAGACAGCAAGTCATCATTTGAAATCACATTTGCATGTTTCTTTTCTATTTGTTCGTCACCACTTGATTTTCTCAAATAGTGTTTTAGAACGGTTCCTTCTTCAACCGTACCTAAATATTGATGTCCAGTACTTTCTGACCAAGCTTTCATGTCTGCAGTTGATCCTTTATCTGTTGCTTGAATTTCCAGCACATGTCCAGCTTCCATTGCATTCATTGCTTTTTTGGTTTTTACAATCGGCATCGGACATGCTAACCCTTTTGCATCTAAAATAGAATTTGTTTTAATCATTACCGTTTCCTCCTCTAAAATAAAATACGGGTGGGGGTATAATATTTTTTAAAAAAATTATACAGTTTTCCCCTTGTAATTAAGCATTCCACCAGTCATATTCCTAACGTTGTATCCATTATTCTCAAGAATAGAAGCCGCCATTGAACTTCGATTACCTGAACGACAGATTATGATATATTCTTTGGATTTATCTAAATTATCTAGTTTATCTTCGATTATTCCTAAAGGGATGTTCTTTGCGTTGGGGATCATCCCTTCCGCCGCTTCCTCTTCTTCACGCACATCAATCATATGAATAGGAGTATTACTCTTTACTAAAGCCTCTACTTCTGAAGCTGTGATCACTTTCATAAACAATTCCCCTCCATTAAATTAGCGCCAAGCACTCATGCCGCCTTTAACATTTGTTATGTGTGTAAACCCAAGCTTTTTTAAGGTTTTACTTGCTTTACTGCTCCTCATTCCACTTTGACAAATCACAATCACTTCTTGTTCCTTTGAAAGTTCTTGTGCTCTTTTCTGTAGATCGAATAAGGGAATGTTTTTAAAGTTTCTGATGTGGTTACCTCGAAACTCCTGAGGCGTTCGAACATCAATAAACTGCTTGCCCTTTTTAGTCAACTCAAGCTTTAGCTCTGATGTACTAATGGTCTTAATTCCCTTTGCAGGGACTAACCGTTGATATAAAAACCAAGCAATAGCCACAATCAATATCGTATTTATGATGGTATTTATCATCTGACTTACTCCTATATCTTAAATAAATAGGTTTACATTACCGTCTTCTGCATCTGCTAGATAAGCGGCCACACCTGCATATTCAATTCCATCTAATAATTCTGGTTGTTGCAAGCCCAATAAGTCCATTGTCATCGTACATGCAATCAGCTTCACTTCTTGTTCTTGTGCCATTTCAATTAATTGAGGAAGAGTCATTGCATTGTGTTTTTTCATAACATGCTTAATCATTTTTGGTCCCATTCCAGCAAAGTTCATGTTGGATAATCCCATTTTATCTGCGCCTCTAGGCATCATTTTGGCAAACATCTTTTCCAAGAACCCTTTTTTCAACGTTAACGGCTCATCTTTACGTAGTGCATTTAGTCCCCAGAACGTGTGGAAGATGACCACCTCATGATCATAAGCCGCTGCTCCGTTTGCAATAATATAAGCTGCCATTGCCTTATCATAATCCCCGCTAAATAATACAATGGTTGTTTTTTTCTTTTCACTCATTTACGCATCCTCCATTATTTTATACCCCTATGGGTATATTTTTCTGTAAATTTTTTTTGTCTTGCCTTCCACTTAAAAGGTATCTGTAAATTTCCGACTACTCATATACCCCAGTGGGTATATGATAGGCTAAAAAGTATCGCTCGTCAACCCTCTTTTTTGAGTGTTACCGAACTTAGATTACCCTTTTAACATATTTCATAAAAAGAAGCTTGCCCTCTTTGTGTTTCTTAACTTCTACCCTTACAATATACCCCCATGGGTATATTGTCAAGGCAATTATAAATATCCTAAAAAAGCTTTTCATTCTTATTCGCACCTATTTCTGACTTTGATGGTAAAAACTAATGAACATGCCCTTTAATAAAGAACATACACTACTAACCAATCCTCTATATGAAAGGATCTACTATGAATGCAAAAGATAAACAAGATGTGACACTTTGGAGTAAACTTAAGCCACATTTAGAGCTAATTGCAGCATGTCTTTGCGGCGTACTCATAATCATTGGGTGGATTCTATCTAAAAATGGTGCTGAATCCTATTCGACTTATGTTTACGTGTTAGCCTTTATTATCGGGGGATGGCAAAAGCCAGAGAAGGTATACTTGACACTATTGAAACAAAAAAATTAAACGTTGAAATTTTAATGATTTTAGCCGCCCTAGGTTCTGCCCTTATTGGATATTGGACCGAGGGAGCCATCCTTATCTTTATCTTTTCTTTAAGCGGGGCTCTAGAAACATATACGATGAACAAAAGTCACAAGGAAATCTCCGCTTTAATGGATCTACAACCGGAAGAAGCCACTCTTATCGAAGCTAATGGTCAGGAAAGAAGAGTAGGTGTATCCGAATTAAAAATCGGAGACCAAATTTTAATTAAAACTGGAGAACGTGTTCCATCGGATGGAAAAATCATAAAGGGACATTCGAACCTAGATGAAGCTGCCATTACAGGAGAATCGATTCCAGTAAGTAAAACAATTAACGATGAAGTATTTGCTGGCACCGTTAATTTAAGAGGCACCCTTATCGTGGAATTGACTAAAACTCAAGAAGAAACCCTTTTTAATAAAATTATCCTGCTAGTTCAGTCTGCACAGAGTGTGAAATCACCCTCCCAGCAATTTATTGAGAAATTTGAAGGTAGATATGTAAATGTTGTTCTTATCGGGGTTTTGCTAATGATGTTTTGTCCCGCACTATTTACTTCATTGGGATTGGAAGGAAACCATCTATCGTGCCATGGTATTACTTGTCGTGGCTTCTCCATGCGCACTCGCCGCATCTGTTATATCAGCGATTTCTAATGGTGCCCGCCATGGCATATTATTCAAAGGCGGTGTTCATTTAGAAAATTTAGGACACTTAAAAGCTATTGCTTTAGACAAGACTGGAACGTTAACGAAAGGAAAACCTGAGGTGGTTGATGTTTTATATCGAGAGGATTATACAATGGAAACATTTCTCCTGCATGTAGCATCAGTGGAGAAATACTCAAATCATCCGCTCGCCCAATCCATCGTTGATTATGCTTCTAAACATAGCATTCTAGATCTTATTAAACCAGAAACGTCTGAAGATATCTCAGGGTTTGGTGCAAAAGCACGCATTGCCGGCGTGGACTGGAAAGTCGGGAAAGCAGATTTTGTTGGGGCTGAGGAAGCAAGAGCTTTTCAAAACGGGATTGCGGAAACATTGGCAAGCGAAGGGAAAACCATGGTCTTTGCCTCTGATCAGCAAGGACTAGTTGGATTGATAACACTTAAAGATGTCATCCGTCAAGAAACCATTGATGCTATTGATAAACTAAAATCGATAGGCGTGCAGATCTATATGTTAACAGGGGACAGTCAGGCCACTGCGAAAGCCATTGCAGCAGAATGCCTGCCTGAGACAAAAGTGGATGAAATAAAAAAATTACAAGACCAATATGTCACCGTTGCGATGGTCGGAGACGGTATTAATGACGCTCCAGCATTGGCGACTGCATCCATTGGCATTGCTATGGGTGAGGGATCTGACGTAGCCTTAGAAACTGCTGATGTTGTCTTAATGAAAAATAATCTTTCACTAATTGCAGACGCTGTTCTTCTGTCTAAAAAAATGAATAAAATTGTAAAGCAAAATGTATTCTTTTCAATTTCCGTAATCATTTTACTGGTTTGCTCCAATTTTCTTCAATTACTAAATTTACCGTACGGAGTAATCGGACACGAAAGAAGTACAATACTTGTTATTTTGAACGGACTAAGACTTTTAAAATAAGCAATCTAATTCACCTCTATAACAAATGTAAAGGAGACTTCACCGTTAGCCCATAAAGTGATTGCTTCATAGATATACCGTCCTTTTTCAGCAGGAACAACAATAGGATACCCTTCCCGTTCCCTACTCTCTGTTTCTGCATCCCAACGATAAACATACAGAGTTGGTTCTTGTTCCACCTCTATGGACATTCTACTGTTCTGCACTGCATCGATTGCTTTAAACTTTTCAGCGATTTGAAGGGGACTTGCGGCATCTGTTTGTTGAACTTGATTCCCCTTTCGCCACTCAAAGCCGCCTCTTTGCATTTTATACCGTGTTTGATTGATTGTAACGAAACCAGAAAAGGTGGATGGGACGCCATCATTTTCAAAGACCAATTCTGGTAATGGTGTTGCTGACTCAATATGTAAGGCTTTTGCTTGTGCAGGAACTGTTTGACTGATGATCCCATCCACCCATACGACAACTTCCTGTCCTAGGTTAAAATTTTCATAGTGGTCAATTTCATTGAGTTTGATCCAAATTAATCCATGCTTTTTGTCATCTATTAACACACGATTTTCTTTCGTGTCTATATCAGTAATAATACCCTTTCTATCATATTCCCCTTTAAAGACTTCTTTTTGAGAACAACTTACTGTAAGAAAACAGATTAATACCAACCAAATCAGCTGTCTTTTCATTTGTTTTAATCCCTCCTTCTTAGTCTGAATAGACGAAAATTCCAATCGAAAGTTACACGACATAAAAAAACAACCTATCAGAATAGGTTGTTTCAGACTGTAGACAAACTCGGGTAAGATCTTTAAAATCGAGATGTTGATTTCCGTTCTAGGCGTTTCGCTTTCCGCGGGCGGGCGATGAGCCGCATCAATGCTTACGCTCCTGCGGGGTCTCACCTGTCCCGCTGTTCCCGCAGGAGTCTTCACGCCAACACTCCCATCAACTGACTTTCTAAACTTAAAAGTAAAAGGCCATTTTATAAATAGATATAGAATTTTGAGGTGATAAGGAGTATTTTCGAAAACCATCTTGAAATGGTAACACTAGACCATCTTGTTCCCGCAGGCCTATTTGGTCCGAAAAATGCAAAAGAGGTTCAGAATGAATCCATTCCAAACCTCTTTTGTCTACAAACTGAAACAACCTATCAGAATAGGTTGTTTTACTTCAATTCACTTTCAACAAGCCACTTATGATTGGTTACTTTTTTACCACCCGTTGTCGGCGTGTAATCAATCATATAAACTGTCGTTTTTTTGGCTGATTCAATCCTTGCTGAAGCACCTTTCATTCCTTTCATATGATCTGCTTCAATGGTTACTTCCGTACCAGCTTCTAAAATTTTGTCTCCTGCATCTTTAATTTCTTCTTGAATGACCCATTTATGGTGATTGATCGGTTCTTTGCTCTTCCCTGATGCAGGTATGTATGAAACGGTGTAAGCGGTTGTCTCATAAGCTCCGGTAACAGTTGCTTCTGCGCCTTTCATCCCCTCCATATGATCAGTATTTATGATGGCTTTACTGCCTATGTCATACGTTGGGTTTTCAGCAGCTACTAAGTTACTTGGTACTTCAGATTCGCCGTGAATGTGCTCGTTGCTGTGTTCAGAACTAGAATCTTCTTTTTCGTTGGAACAGGCAGTTAAGGTCATTGCCGCTGCCAACATAACTCCAGCTATCATCTTTGTTTTTATCATATTGAATAGTCCTCCACTTGTTGACTTAAATACTTTTATCCAAAACCTTAGTTAACGTTTCTTCAATCTCAACAGCAATTTCTTTCAGCTTAGAATCTTCTATCATATCCATCATTACCGTTGGCTTCGGCATACCAATATTCGTCAGCCCTTCCTTCTCATACACCGTAATTTTACAAGGAAGAAAATACCCTACAAGTTCATTTACCCCTAATACCCTTGCTGCTGCTTCTGGATTACACACCTCTAAAATACGATAAGGCTGCTTAAAATTCTCTATCCCTTTTTCCTGTAACTTATCAGTTAAGTCTAATGCCCAAAGTACTCCAAATTTCTCTTCCTTTAAGTTCGTTTCTAAGGATGAAATTGCCTCATCAATAGATTTATCTGTTTGAACTGTATAATGAAACATCAAATCGCTCCCTTATTTTTCTTTTTGTAAAGGTATACCTCAAAACCAATAGCATTAAACACCAGAAAGAAATCTAGGAATTTATTGTAGCATATGATGATACTGCATTCGACTGCTCAATTAGCTTGGGTTTATTTTCTGCTCTACTGGTGATAATAAATAGCGTAACTATTGAAAGGCAGGATGTGTTTTCGAGTGGATTTTTTCAGCAGTAAAGACTCTCTTACTGTCATTCAATGGAGTCTAAGGGCAATTATAGGATTTTTCTTTTTACTATGTGCCACAAAAATAATGGGGCAGCGATCACTTTCACAGTTAAGATTGCTTGATTTTATAATAGCTTTAATCATAGGTAACATTATCGCACATCCTCTCTCAGACGAAAAATTAGGATTGAAGGGTTCAATGACAACAGTATCTATATTGGTTACTTTATACCTAATTTGTGTGTATCTGAGTCTAAAATGGGATAAATTTAGAACCTGGCTTGATCCGTTGCCCTTTCCTATCATAAAAAACGGACAAATTATTTATAAAAACTTAGCCAAAGCTAGGATTCCGATGGATGTTTTATTGTCAGAACTGAGAAAAGATAAAATTGACGATATTCAAAAGGTTGCACTGGCCATTTGGGAACCGGATGGAAAGCTATCAACATTTTTACATTCGCAGCATCAACCACTTACTCCATCAGATATTCAGATAAAAACAAAACCATTTAGTTTACCCAATATGATTATAAAAGAAGGGAAAATTAACTACACAGAATTACATAAAAGAGGCAAGGATGAAGTATGGCTAAAAAAGAACCTCGAATTAACCTACCAAGCATCAGTTAGTGAAATCTTATTGGCCACTATTGATATAGACGAAAAGATAAATGTCTATTTGTATACATAGCTGTTTATTTTCTACCGTGAAAGGTTTAATTATAACTCCGCCGAATATATACATGTATAGTATAGATTTTAATGGGAGTTGATATTCATTTGACCGCTAAACATATTTGGTTAAAAATAATTGGGTTGGAAATTCTTTTGATGTTTTTTTATATGGTTAATGGAGCCTTTGTCTCGATTACGAATCCAACACATCCAGTCTTACAATTTATCGGACTCATTCCCTTAGCCATCGGTATTTTTCTCTATTTACTTTTCAAGAAAAAATGGGAGGTTTATTTCTTTAAGCGTTTCTTTCCCTTAACCAAACAGTACATACCGTTAGTACTGGTTTTACTAATCATTGTCGTAGGAAATAAAGGGCTAGATATCTCTTCTTTCACTAATTTATTCTTTATGTTTCTCATGCAGATGTTCATTGTAGCATTTATCGAAGAAACATTTTTCCGAGGTTTCATGCTCAAATTATTTCTTACAAAAGGAAAGGCTATGGCCGTTTTACTTACAAGCTTTCTCTTTGGCATTACCCATTCCATCCAGTTGTTTGGAGGCCAATCCATAGAGGACACCATTTTACAAATTATCTACGCCTTTATAGTCGGACTTGTTCTATCCTTACTTATCGTTACGAATCATTCCATCCTTAGTACCATCGCATTTCATGGATTTAATAATTTCTTTAATTTTATGGGAAAAACTGAAAGTCATAACTTTTTTTGCCTATCTCATTATAGGGATCCTCGTATGCTATTCATTCTATTTGTGGAATCAAATGACTAAACATGTCGATAACCGGATGGATCAACTTTTTGTTGGTTAATACAGAAGAAAAAGCACCGCTTGTGCGGTGCTCTTCAACTCCTATTCGTTCCATAATTCCCTTGATACATTCACGATGAATTTCAGCTTTTCCCATTGCTGTTCTTCTGTCAGTTTATTTCCATGATGGGTAGAAGCAAATCCGCATTGCGGGCTTAAACACAATTGTTCATGCGGTACATATTGTGCCGCCTCTTTTATCCGCGATTTGATGACGTCTTTATCTTCTAGTTCGCCATGTTTCGAAGTAACGACTCCTAAAACTACTTGAGCTCCACCATTTGGAATATGTTTTAATGGTTCAAAATCTCCTGAACGATGATCATCATATTCCAAGAAGAATCCATCTACTTTTTCTTTGGCTAGGAGGGTCGGTGCAATAAGCTCGTAGCTGCCTCCAAAACGNTAGGTAGATTGATAATTTCCACGACATAAATGAGTAGTTACCACTAAATCCTCAGGTTTACCTTCTAGCACTCCATTAATCACTCTTAGTGCTAAATCGGTTAAATATTCTCTGGAATATTTCCCGTCCTGATAGGTCACCTCTTGTGAAGAAAGCCCCGCAATATATACATCATCTAACTGTAAATACCTCACACCATGATCATAAAATGCTTTTATCGCGTCTTGATAGGTTTTAATAATATCCTTCGCATAGTCTTCAATGTCTGGATAAATTTCCTCATTACGGATTCCGTTCGTAAATAATTGATTTGGGCTTGGGATCGTTTGTTTTGCGGCTGCACGGCCACCGACAATTTCGTTAAAAACGGTAAAATCGTTTATAAATGGATGAGAAGGGTCAAATGAAACTTTTCCGATATTACGAACATAATATTTCTCTGTTTCTACACCGTTGAATTGAAGTCCTGTTTCTGGTACAAAGCCCTCAATTCCAGTTAAATGCTCTAAAAAGTCAAAATGCCACCATGTGCGTCTAAATTCTCCATCGGTTACAACTTCTAATCCAACCTCAATCTGTTTATCAACCACTCGTTTTATTTCATTTGTTTCGATTTCACGCAATTGTTCAAGTATTATTTTGCCTTCTTTATATTCTTTTCTTGCTGTCTTTAATGACTCCGGACGTAATAGACTCCCTACGTGATCTGCTTTAAAGGGTGCTTTTGTTAGTGTAATAGACATGTTGAGTTCCTTCTTTCTCTTCTAGGGTAGGATAGCAAATGATCGAACTGGGAAGCCGGAAGCTTTTTCTGGTTTCGGTACGATATTAAAAATAACTGCACCTTTTGCCGGCACTTTATCTAAGTTTGTCAGTAATTCAATTTGATAGGTATCTTGTTCAAGTACATAATATTCAGCTAATAGAGAGCCATTTTTTTGATAGTCAATACTGGCGTCGGTATCGAATGTTTCATGACCAACCGCTTTAATTTGTCTCTCTTGGAATAAGAATTCTAATGCTTCTACTGACCATCCAGGTGAATGGTTATTTCCCTGTTCATCTTTGTTTTCGAATGCCTCTTGATTTGGCCAACGTTTACTCCAATCCGTCCTTAAAGCAACAAATGTACCTGCGTCAATCTTTCCATGCTCTTCTTCGAATGCCAAAATATCAACAGCACGTAAAGAAAAATCATGATTATCAGCGGATTCCTTTGACTTATCAATAACAACAAGCGGGAGGACTAATTCTTTAAGTGTTAATTCTTCTAGGAAGCGTGTGTCCCGAACAAAATGAATGGGGGCATCTATGTGTGTGCCATACTGCCCGGCAAATGAAAAATTTTGGGCAAAAAATCCATCATCATGATTGAAAAGAGTACTTATTTTTGCTTCATCAAACGAGGCAAAATGTGGTGAATCCGGTCCAAACGTATGTGTGAGGTCAATCCACTGTTTTTGTTTAATCAAGTCAAATGCTTTACTCAAATCATTCGTCATTTTACCCCTCCCAAGTCTATTTTTTAAAAAGGGACAAAGAAAAAACCCCTATCTGAAAAAAGAAGAGGTTCTCAGCCAAAAGGCTGTCTCTTCTTATCTTCAAGCTTACGCTACTAGAATTAGCACAGTACTTACAATAAGTCTGCTGCTGAGGCATCAAAGGGCTAGTCCCTCCACCTCTCTTGATAAGAAAGTGACTATTAAGTTAGTGAATAGGTATACTTTACAACTGCCCATCTCTATTGTCAAGATTATTCTGAAAACTGAATTAGTTTTTAATAGGAAACGTAATCGTAAAAGTGGTCCCCTTTCCAAGCTTACTCTCTACACGAATGGAGCCTCTCATCGATTGGATGAGCTGGTACGTAATCGTCATACCAATCCCTGTCCCTTTTTCTTTTGTTGTGTAAAAAGGTGTTCCTATTTTCTTTAGCTGACTTTCCGTCATTCCTTTTCCTGTATCTTTAATCTCAATAAACACGAAATCAGCGGCTTTATACAACTTCACGTACAGTAGACCACCCATGTCCATTGATTCAATTCCATTTTTGATAATATTAATTAAGACCTGTTTAACTTCCCCTCTATTTCCTTGAATGCAGAGGTTTTCCTCTAGTTCTGATTTTATATCTATATCGAAGATAGTTGAAAAAGACGTCATGAGTTCAATCGCTTTTTTCACTTCATTAGAAAGATTTAATAACGTCTTCTCTTCATTGTGTGGTTTTGCTAAGGATAAATAATCATTAATGATAGCTTGAGCATGATCCAGTTCATCAATCGCAATAGTAATATAGTTATTCTGTGTTACTGTAATTACTTCGTCTTCTTTTAACAGCTGTAAAAATCCGCGGACAGAGGTCATTGGATTTCGAACCTCATGCGCCACTGAAGCGGCCAGCTGACTGATTACGTTTAATTTTTCTGCACGCTGAAGTTCTAAATCGATGGTTCGTTTTTGGTTGACATTCTCAATCGTATAGATTCCCATTAATAAACATACCCACGATAGAAAATAATAAAAAAGTAAAAATGGGATTTGATTAAGTTCCTTTGTATTTAAATAAGTAATAACGAGTGTAAAGGTCATTAACCAGAAAACAGAACTAACCACCACAATTTTTTTTTCATTTGAAGTGCGTCATATCTGTTCATATAATAGAGTAAAATCACAGTGGCTACTGAATAACAAATTAGCACATGATAAAATCCTTCTCCTCCTACATAAAAACGAAAGACTAGTAACGTGATCAACGTCAGTAACCCCGGAATTAATCCTCCATATAAAAAGGCAATAATAAATGGTACAATCCTAAAATCATATATATACCCCTCAGAAAATCGAACCGGAAAAGACATGGTTAATAAAACCATAACTAAAAGAATGAGAGTCAATTTAATATTTGGTCCTTTTTTATACGGTTTATTACTATCATTAAAAAATAGTTGATAAACAAAAATAGGAAAGAGGACAATTAATATTTGGGTTAAGACATAAATAAGTTCAATATCTTTAAACAAATGAGCATCCCCCGAACTACTTACTATTCCAAGTCTGAAAATTACAACTAATCCAAATATAGGAATGTATAGGCATTATAGCATAACATCCTGCTGTGATGCAGTTTAATACTCTTTGTTTTGGAGTCAGTGGCTCCTCCTGAATCCTTTTCATATACTGTATTATTTCGGTTACTAACAGGAGGGATCATTTATGGCAATTGAACAAGGACTACCCGTCCCATCAATCTGGGGAATTGATGCTTCTATGGCTGGCAGACCGATTGTCCGAGGAGAATTTATCATCAATTCAATTACTAACAATCAGATTGTCGGGACTTCTAATTTCCGAAGTACACAGCTCCCTTTTAACGGAACGTGGGATGAAAAATCCAATCAGATTACCTTCAATACCCCTTTTGCCACATTTTCTGGTGCACTGTCTTTATACGAGGATCCCTCCATCGGAATCCGGCACTATATTTTAACTGGACCCTTTCTTATGAAAGCACCCTCATTACAAGCAGGTGAATATGGAAATTGGCTTGCAACCACAGATGTCAGCTATAGCCAGCTTTCCGCAAATGAGCAAATAAGCCAAAATGCTAATGCCTTGCCTCCTGTTGGTGTATTTTTAACATCAGATATCCTTTACCAATCAAATGGATTGCCCTAACCAATTATCTCCAACAGGCTGTCGAGAAACTCTCGACAGTCTTTTTTTGTGACGAACACCCGGTTTCCCCAATAGGATTTCTGCCTCCACTACTCAGATCCAGGACCTGCCTACACAAAATACTGTTTTGCGCAGTAAATCGCTTGAAGTGCACAGGTTTGGCCTCATTCTGCACAGCTTTCTGCCCCAATTGCACAGTAAATTGGCTCTTTGCACACTTTCCCCTCCGTTCGGCACATAACACATGCGGTGATGCTGAAATCTACTCAGCATCAGCTGGGGGTTCTTGTGAAAATCGTGTATCTTGCCTTTAGGTCATCTTGTTATACTTTTTTAAACAATTACCAATACGTTTTGCACAGTAAATTGGCTCTTTGCACACTTTCCCCTCGGTTCGGCACATAACACATGCCGTGATCAGTCAGTCTTGAAACTCACTCTATCTCTAACACCATATCATATATTTTTTCCGGTCAGTTTAGCCTGTTTTCCCAAATTCTTTGCTAGCCTTATTCTCTCATTTTAGAGAAATTTAAAGGATTTATTTGTTTATCGTCTGAATTAACACTGAGAGTCATAGTATAAGGAGGAATGTTAATGAGAAGAATATGGATTCGAATGATTGTAGTTACTTTATTCATGTCATTATGTTTGCTTATGAATTCACCAGCAAAAACGTCAGCTGAAGTAATTCAGCCTTATGGCAAACTAAAACCTCCAAGTGAGAGTTTTACACCTGGAGATTGGTTTTTAGGAAGTACACCGCCTAATTATAACTCTAGTAAACCGCCGATTGTTTTTGTCCAGGGGAAAAACGGGTCTTCAACAAGCTGGTACGGTGAAACGGAATACCATGGTGTGAATGATATGTATACAAAAGCATACGAAGCAGGCTATCAAACGGTTTTTGTTCAGCTTTATGATGCTGCCGGAAACGGCTCTTCCGATCAATACAAAAATGGTAAACTATTGGCTGCTAGCCTCGCTCAAATCAGCGCCCACTTTGGCGGAAAAAAAGTGAATATTATCGCTCATAGTAAAGGCGGTCCGGATACACAAGCTGCTCTTGTTTCTTATGGGGCGCACCAATATGTTGGCCGAGTTATCACGCTTGCCTCTCCGCATCATGGCTCTAATCTAGCTGATTTAGCTTATAGCTGGTACGCTGGCTGGCTTGGATCACTACTCGGAGCAAATGATGAAGGTACGTATTCCTTGCAAATTGGCCAGATGGCGGAATTTCGTTCAGCGATAGACAATCATGCAAATTCTAGAAAGAATAAATACTACACTCTGACCGGCACCAACCAGGGACCGGCTTTTTCCGCTCTATCATTCGGCGGACTATATCTCTCTTCATATGGTGATAATGACGGACTCGTCAATGTTTGGAGTTCAAAATTACCATATGGCACCCATCTCTTTACTGATGCCAACTATGACCATGACAATATTCGTACAGGCTCCGCCGTTTTTTCAAGAATTGAACCCTATTTGCGCAGTGCTGCTACGACTGGCGTTGCTAGTTTAAGTGAACAGCCTGTTGAAGAAGAAAATATCTCAACGCTCCACACTCAACGTGTTCACGGTGGTCCCTTACCAACCAATAAATGGATTGAACAATCTATTTATTTGAATGAAGCCACTGCTCATGGTGATATCACAATCTATACATCAAGCCGAGATGTGGAAATAGAAATCATTTCTCCATCAGGAGTTACTTACCCTAGTTTTCTAGTTTCACAAGCTTCAAAAGGAGAAACCTCTTTCCTAGCCGGCGCGTATATTCATACGTTAAGACAAACGAATATGGAAGCTGGTGAATGGGTTGTTCGAATGAAGACAAAGGCCAAGCAGGATGCGTATTTACTTACCGCAAAAATCGATGACAAAGAGCCGCTTATTCTTGAAATGCCAGGGAAAGTCAAACAGAAAGATGCACAATTTGTTCTCAAATCACCTGTAAAACGCAGACCAAACACCCCATTAAAACTAGATGTTCACCTTACAAACGAACAAGGTGTTGAAGTAAAAAATCCCGCTGCTATTAATAAAGTAAATACAGAAACTTATTTTGGCGCGCTGCCTGACGTCCCGGTCTCCGGGATTTATAACCTAACCATCGATGTAAAAGGTGGGCCAACGATTATTCGTTCTGTTTATATCGAGAAATAACGAACAGGCTGTCCTTATTTTGGGACAGCCTTATTTAACATCTTCTTCACAATTGTCTCCCACAATTTCCAAGAAATCCTATCTTTTAACCAAATCGTTAGCTTTACTCCCTTACCGATTGGGTACCTAAAACGAGGGTCTTTCTTTCGAACGATAGTGGCAATGCTTTTGGCTATTTCCAGTGGATCGCCATAGGTTTCTGCACTTTTTTCTGTGTAGGCTTCTAACTTTTTCATTTCATCAGCGTATGGTGAGTCAGGGCGCTGAGACATTTCGGTTACTTGCTTCCCGCTTGACCAGATATTCGTTTGAAACGAACCAGGCTCCAGCAATACAACCTTTACGCCAAACGGGTTCATTTCTAATCGTAAACACTCACTCCAACCTTCAACCGCATATTTTGAAGCTGCATAGGGGGATAAACCCGGAAAGCCCATCCTCCCGCTAATGCTGCTCATATTAATGATGGTGCCGCTTTTTTGTTTCCGCATCAGCGGAAGCACGGCCTGTGTGACGCTGATCATTCCAAAAACATTGGTATCAAATTGTGCCTTATATTCAGATATAGGTATTTCTTCTATAAAACCAGCTCCAGCAAAGCCAGCATTGTTTACGAGCACGTCTACCCTGCCAATCTCCAACAGTACGTCCTTTAGTTTGCTAATCGACCCTTCTGATGTGACATCGAGTTCTTGTAGGATAATCGAACCTTCCAACGCGTTTTCTTCTGCCTGTTTCAGTAATGCGTTTCCTTTCGTAAGATTCCTCATTGTTGCTAGTACGGTATAACCTTCCTTAGCGAGCTCTAATGCCGTAAGAAAACCAAATCCGCTAGAAGATCCGGTCACGACCGCTGTTTTCATCGTCATAGTAATCTCCTCGTCTTTCAATCTATACCTTCAGTTTAGATGATTTTCCAAAATAGTTCACCAATCTTATAAACTTCCCCAAGATTAAATTTGTGGTTGAGGGAAACTTTTTTATATAACACGCATAATATTGCTTATACACAAAATATACTAAATTAAACGAGAGAAGGTGCTGGATATGGAAGACATGTATGCCCTCAATATTCAAGATTTGTCCGTCTCCTATCATGGTAAACCCGCTTTACGTACGATTAATATCGCAGTATTACCAGGATCATTAGTTGGCATCATTGGACCTAATGGTGCAGGAAAATCGACTTTTATTAAGGCATTGCTTGATTTAATTCCTAAAGATAACGGTTCGGTTAGGATATTTGGTAAGACGTTCTCTGAACAACGGCAACTTGTTGCTTATGTTCCACAGCGTAACAACATTGATTGGGACTTTCCCATCAATGTTTTAGAAACAGTCCTCTTAGGTACCTATCCAAGCTTAGGCATTTTCAAAAGACCTAAACAAGCCGATAAAGCACGGGCACTTGCCTGCTTAAAAAAGGTAGGCATGGAGGATTACCATGACAGGCAAATCGGTGAATTATCGGGTGGGCAGCAGCAGCGTGTGTTTTTAGCGAGGGCCTTAGTCCAAGAACCCGAAATTCTATTATTAGATGAACCTTTTGTCGGCATTGATATTCTTAGTGAAGAAAACATGATGAATATTCTTAGAGACCTTAAATCCGCAGGTAAAACCATTCTGGTCGTCCATCATGATTTATCAAAGGTAGACACCTATTTTGAACAACTTCTTGTGCTAAATAAGAAACAAATCGGCTATGGTGACGTCAAAGAGGTTGTTCGAAATGGTGTGATAAATCAGGCATATTTAGGTCAGCTTTCGATTTTTGAAAAAGCAGAGGTGATGTGAAATGGCGTTTATTGAGGCTGTCATTCAGTATGGGTTTTTACAAAAGGCGCTGCTGACCTCTGTAATGGTGGGAATTATTTGCGGGATTATTGGTTGTTTCATCATTTTACGAGGAATGGCGCTTATGGGCGATGCCATTTCCCATGCGGTCCTGCCTGGTGTCGCTATTTCTTATATGCTTGGGATCAATTTTTTGATTGGTGCCGTACTTTCCGGAATTATTACCGCCATTGGCATTGGCTTTGTCAGCCAGAACAGCCGGATTAAAAACGATATTTCGATTGGTATCATGTTCACTGCTGCTTTTGCATTAGGAATCATTTTAATCACCCTAATGAAAAGCAGTACCGATCTTTATCATATTTTATTTGGTAACGTGCTTGCTGTTCGGCCGTCTGATATGTGGATTACATTAGGTATTGGTACATTTGTGCTGCTTTCTATCTTTCTTTTATATAAAGAGTTTCTGGTCACCTCTTTTGATTCAACCATGGCTGAGGTTTACGGACTCCCTGTTCGACTTATCCATTATTTCTTAATGACCCTGTTAACATTGGTTACCGTTGCTTCCCTTCAGACTGTTGGAATCATTTTAGTAGTTGCGATGCTGATTACTCCTGCTGCTACAGCTTACTTATTAACCGACCGATTATCGACCATGCTTTTTTTATCAGCAGGGATAGGTACGCTTGCTTCGATAGCAGGATTATATTTCAGCTTTACTTATAACTTAGCATCTGGCGCTACGATTGTACTAGTCGCGACTTTCTTCTTCCTGCTGGCTTTCTTCTTCTCGCCAAGACAAGGCTTAATTCATAAATTTATTAAAAAAAGCAGGGCTGAAACCAGCCGCTAAAAGGGAGGTATAACTAATGAAAAGAACTATGAAATTACTAGCCGTCTGTCTACTATTCTCCTTTGTCTTATTCGCTTGCAGTAAAAAGGATTCTGAACATGATAAGCTTCAAGTGGTTACTACCTATTCCATTCTCTATGACATCGTCAAAGAAGTTGGAGGAGACTTGGTTGACATCCACAGCTTAGCACCAGTAGGATCGAATCCGCATGAATATGACCCTCTGCCAAAGGACATTCAAAAAACGACTGATGCTGATATAGTCTTTTATAATGGGTTGAACTTAGAGGCGGGGAATTCTTGGTTTGAAAAGTTGATTGAAACCGCTGGCAAGTCGGGAAAGGATGGACCCGTATTTAAAATGAGCGAGGGGGTCAGCCCGATGCACCTAACCACAAAAGGGAAAGAAAAAGAAGAAGATCCTCATGCTTGGCTTGATATCAGAAATGGCATTAAATACGCCGAAAATGCTCGTGATGGTTTAATTAAAGTGGATCCCGAACACAAGAAACAATATCAACAAAATGCAGATACGTATATTCAGAAATTAGAAAATCTTCATAATGAAGCCATTGATGAATTTAACAAGATTCCTAAAGAAAAACGTTTTCTCATTACAAGTGAAGGTGCATTTAAATACTTTAGCAAGGCCTATGATTTTGAAGCAGGTTACATTTGGGAAATAAATTCGGAAAACCAAGGAACTCCTGAACAGGTGACCCAAGTTGTCGATTTAATTAATAAAAAACAGCTGCCTGTTCTATTTGTTGAAACAAGTTTGGATCCTCGTAGCATGGAAGCCGTTTCAAAAGAAACCGGCGTCCCCATCGGCGGCAAGCTCTATACAGATTCAATTGGTAAGCCTGGTGAAGAGGGTGATACCTATTTTAAAATGATGAAGTGGAATATTGATACCCTTTTAAAAAATATCAAGTAAACACAAAAAGCCTGCAGGTTAACGTCTGCAGGCTTCCAAAAGGCTGTCAATATCTTTCTATAATCCTTTTTTATAGTTATTTTATAGTTATACTTTTTACAGAACTCCAAGAGCCATAATATTTTGTACCTGACAATGTTTTGTACGATTTTAATCGAACATAATATTTTTTACCTTTTTTTAAAGAATTTATTGTTTTAGATACGGTATTTTTGTTTGTGATTGTCACCTTCTTTGTTGCACTACTAGTAAACTTACTGCTAGTAGAATACTGAATTTGGTACCCTGTAGAAGTAGAAATCGTCTTCCAATTCACTTTCATACTTGTTGAGCTACTCTTTTTAACACTCGATAATGTAACAGTAGCCGGATTTGTTGTAGAAGTGAGAACACTGCTGTAGGATCCATAAAAATTTGTTTTCCCTATGGTTTTATATGAACGAACTTTATACTGATACGTTGTTCCGGCACTTAGTTTGCTAATTGTATAACTGTTCGCGTTACTTGTAATTGTCTTTAACAGTTTACCCTTACTATCATACTGATAGATTTTATAGCCTGTGACTTCATTTTGTTTATACCATATCAGATTTAAAGAGTTTGTCCCTCTGCTAGATACTTTTAAACTTTTTACTTGAGCAGGGTTTACCGTTACATGTCTTTCAATATTTACAGTATTTCCATCCCAGTCCATTACCTTGTACGTTAAGGTGTAGCTGCCCACCTTCGTCGAGTTCACACTTCCTGCAACTTCTATACTTGCTGTCAGTTCTCCATCTTCTGTATCTGTTGCACTCACGCCTTTTGTAACATCAAAGCTATCTCCTACTTTGATTGTTGCAGCTTTGGTCCCTTTAATCATAGGCTTATCATTACTTCTTACGCTCACTTCTCTTTTTACCTCTGTTGTATATCCATCGCTATCCGTCACCTTGTATGTTAAGTTGTAGCTGCCCACCTTCATTGGGTCCACACTTCCAGAAATTTCTATACTTGATGTCAAATCTCCATCTGCTAAATCTGTTGCACTCACGCCTTTTGTAACATCAAAGCCATCTCCAAGTTTAATAGTTACATGTCCTGCCCCTTCAATTACAGGTGGAGACAACCATTTAGCATAAATCGTTACACCTGTTTTAGATTGATCCCAAACTGTTGTGTAATTTTTGTCTAAATACCAGACAAATAAGTGGTTTTTCTCGGTCCTTCCAAAAGGATCTTCCCCCAAACTCGTTAGACTTTTCGGGATGGTTACCCATTTTAATTGGTTATCCTTAAATGCCCCATACCCTATACTTGTCACGCCTTCTGGGATGATTACATTTGGTAATTGATTTGAAAAAAATGCAAATCCACCTATACTTATCACACTATTTGGGATGGTTACACTCTTCAATTTATTTTTACTAAAAGTATCATTTTCAATTTTAGTAACACCATGTGGAATCGTTACACTTGTTAGTTGATTATTCTTAAATGCAGATGATTCTATCCTAGTTACTTTTTCCGGTATGGTTACTCTTTTCAGTTGATTATTATTAAATGCAGAAGTCCCTATACTAGTCACACTGCTTGGAATGACTACACTTGTTAGGTGATTATCCTCAAATGCAAATGCCCCTATCCTAGTTACTTTTTCTGGTATGGTTACTCTCGTTAATTGATTTTCACTAAATGTATTAGATTCAATACTTGTCAAACTGTCTGGAATGGTTACACTTGTTAGGTCATTATCACTAAATGCATAAGACTCTATACTTGTCACACTGTTCGGAATGGTTGCACTTGTTAGTTGATTCCTATGAAATGCATGGTTTCCGATTTTCGTTACACTTTTTGGAATGGTTATACTTGTTAGTTGATTCCAATGAAATGAATGATCCCCGATACTCGTTACGCTTTTCGGGAGATTAACATTTGTTAATTGGTTCAAAGCAAATGCATATTCCTCAATACTTGTTACATTTTTCGGAATGGTTATACTTGTTAATTGATTAGAAAAAAATGCATAATCCCTTATCTTAGTTACACTTTCTGGAATGGTTACACTTGCTAATTTATTAGAACGAAATGCACCTTCACCTATACTCGTCACGCTATCCGGAATATTCACACCCGTTAATTGATTCCCACGAAATGCTTCATTCCCTATCTTGTTCACTCTATTTGGAATGGTTACACTTACTAATTTATTAGAACGAAATGCACGATTTCCTATACTTGTTACACTCTTCGGAATGGTTACACTTGTTAATTGATTCCCACTAAATACTTCATCCTCTATACTTGTAATACTATTTGGGATGGTTACACTTGTTAGTTGATTATCACTGAATGCAGATGATCCCAAACTAGTTATACTTTTAGGAATCATTACACTTGTTAGTTGATTATCGCTAAATACAGATGACCCTAAACTAGTTAAACTTTTCGGGATGGTTATACCTGTTAGTTGATTATCACTAAATGCATTATTTCCTATACTTGTTACATTATCCGGGATGGTTACACTTGTTAATCGATTAGCACTAAATGCACTATCTCCTATACTTGTCACACTTTCCGGGATGATTACACTTGTTAATTGATTCCAGAGAAACGCACTATCCCCTATACTTGTTACATTATCTGGGATGATTACACTTGTTAATCGATTAGCACTAAATGCACTATCTCCTATACTTGTCACACTTTCCGGGATGACTACACTTGTTAACTGATTACTACTTAAAGCATAATTTCCAAGACTTGTCACACTTTCTGGGATGGTTACACTTGTTAATTGATTACCACGAAATGCTTCAATCCCTATCTTGTTCACACTATTTGGAATGGTTACACTTGTTAATCGATTAGAACTAAATGCACTATCTCCTATATTTGTCACACTTTCCGGGATAAGTACACTTGTTAATTGATTATTACTTAAAGCATGACTTCCAATACTTGTTACTGGCCTTTCATTCAGTTTACTTGGAATCTCCACGTTCTTAGCTTCTCCAACGTAATCTACAATTTCAACTGTTCCATTTAAAACATTATATTTGAAATCACCTTCTTGTAGTGTTTCCGTAGATGCCTGAATCATTGAAAGCGGTATAAAACTCAATAACAATGTAGATAATACTATTATATTAAATATAAGTTTCATTGAATCCTCTCCTTTTTTGAAATCAATACTAAATCGTTTAAAACGAACTATACTACTATACAAAATAGGGATACACATTACTAGTTCCAATTGCAAAAATTCCAAACTATCTGCAAGTAATCTTCTAAGCTTGGATATACTCATCTGATTGCTCTAGTATGGAAAAGCAAAATCTATTCAAATGGAAATATGCTTATTGTATGAACTAATAAAGTTGTCATAGGCATTATTCGTTTTTTTATAATTACCTTCTTGTGTAACTACTCATATTCAATACAGGCCTTTATGTATTCTTGTAAAACTTTTTCTATAACCACTTACTTCCTTTTGTATTCACTGACTTATAAACTAATAAATAAAGAAAAGGTCAAATAATAGTATTATTCTTTGACCTTTTCTTTATTTAAAAATTTGTAAAGTGATAATAAGTATGTCAAAGTGTCTACTGTAAAAGTGATAAAGTGTAATAGCTGAATACAGTAGCTCGACCGGATTGGAACAGTGTTGAAAAAAGACAGCATTCTATAAAAACCTAAGATAAAAGTTAAATATTTAAATATATTTTTCAAAAGAGTTTGCTTAGTTTGTCCTATTCTAATTCCTTCGTCCAAGCTGAAAGCTGTGAAAACACCTTATCTCTCAGCTCTTTCTCTAATGGTGCCATCCCGAATAAATCAGCATACCAGAGGCCATCCGCTGCCAGTCTGATAATGTTTGCTGTAACCGGATCAAGACCTTCATTTTCCATTTTTTCTTTCCATGTACGGTAATGTTCTTGTAAATATTCGAGCATTTCAGGATTGGTAAACAAGGACGCATGCATCCCTGAGCTAATTTCCAGGCCTTCTTCTAGTTCCTTAAAGGTGGCTTCCAGAAAGGCTCTACTGTACTTCCCAGTTTGAATAGGATCTAACGTCGCCCGCCCCTCGACATCCTCAACAAATGTATTGGAACATCTTGTAACCATTCCATCTATTAAGGATTCTTTATTAGGAAAGTGGTACAGCAGCCCCCCTTTACTTATTCCTGCTTCTTTTGCTGCTGCTTCTAACGTCAATTTCGCAACACCGTCCCTGCGGACAATGGCAGCCGCAGCATCTAAGATTTTTTCTGGCTTTGTTCGTTCATTCATTTCGTGACCGCTCCCTGCACAGTTACCCTTTTGCTATTTCTCCAGACTTCCACATGACAGTCATCACAAATCCGACCATCAGAATGGCACCTGCAAAAATATAAGGAAGATTTAAATTAATATCAAAGAAAATTCCAGCTAATGCTGGTCCAACAATATTGCCAAGGCTTGTATACGTTGAATTCATTCCAGCAACAAAGCCTTGTTCATTGCCTGCAATTCTTGACAGTAAAGAAGTAATTGCAGGACGCAGGATATCACATCCCAAGAAGACAATAAAAGTGACCGCCATAATCATTGCATAACTGCTTACAAATACCGATACGAACATAAAGACAGATGCCATAATTAAGGAAACCTGAATTAATTTTTTCTCACCCAGCCATTCCACCAGTTTTCCGAAGAATACAACCTGAGCAATGACACCAAAGACTGCTCCAACCGTTATAATGACGGAGATATCTTTCGGCGTAAAACCAAACTTTTTATCAACAAATAAGCTAAACATTGTTTCATAGGCTGCTAATCCGAATGCTAAGACAAAAACAATCAGTAAAGGAACCAAGTACTTGGGCTGGAATGATTTTTTCAATTCGGACCAAATATTGACCTTTCCACTTGACTGGCTGCCAGCCGCTAATTCTTCTTTAGATAATGGTTCTTTAAGAATAATCATTGAAAATAAAGCGGCAGCGAGTGCAATAACGGAGGCAAAATAGAATGGAGCACGAACACCGATTTCTGCTATAAAGCCACCGATTCCCGGACCAATGATAAATCCGGCACTAATACTTGCAGACACGTAGCCCAGTACTTTCGGACGTTCCTTCAGCGTTGTGATATCCGCAACAAAAGCAGTAACAGCAGGCATAATAAATGCGGCGCTGATTCCTCCTAATATTCGTGATAAAAATAAGAGACTAATATGACTGCCAACAGCAAATATCAGCTCAGATAAAGAAAATAGAAATAAGCCAAAAACAATCATGGTCTTACGTCCAACTTTATCGACCCAAACACCGGTAAATGGTGAAGCAATTAATTGAGCTAACGCAAAGGCTGCAACAAGATAGCCCATGATCTCTCCATTTAAGCCTAATTCCTTGATAAAGGAGGGCATAACAGGAATAACCAAACCAATTCCAAGGAAAGCAATAAATAAATTGCATAATAATAAAACGAGTGAAACCTTATGATTCTTCATTCTGACTTTCCCCTATTCTAGTTATCGTATCTGAATGTTCCCCAGGGAAACAAATAGTCTTTTTAGTGTACCGTCCAGACGGTTTTTTAGCAACCAACAACTGTACAGTTCTAAAAAACAGAACAATTTATCACCTACAATCGTTTTTCATCCCCTGATTATCATGATTATAAGTTGATTTTTTTATACCAATACTCCCATTGGTCCATCGGCTCTGCTCGTATATGTACATATAAGACATTCACTTCATTAGGATTCACATTTTTGGGTAAAGAAAAAGCATAGTGGAATTCCTTCGCGGTATTCGTAGCAAAAATTTGTGGTTTCCATTCAGAGCGATGTTCTAGTTCCAAGTATGCTTGAACCTCCTCTAGTAAATATTCCCCTTCTTCGGTTTTCCTCTCTTTTATCCGATACCTTTTTACATTCAACACTTCTTCATTATTAGGAACATAAAACACTATAAAGTCTAATGGATATCTAAATTTATCTAAACCAAACCCCATTCAAGACAAAATTATTGTTCTCCTTTTCCACATGAACCTGTAAGGAATCTGGTGTGGTTTTATAAATAAAATGATAAGAAAAATAACTAATAAAGGCGATAATTATAATGATAGGACCGAAACATAAAAAAGAGATCCAGCGACTTTTTTTCCACATTTTAATTCCAAAAAATAATGAACCAAAGAAAACCATTAATACGATAATCGACATCTCGTACCCTCTCTCCCTTTTTCGTTTAACATACATAAAAAATCTATGTTTTTGCCACCTTTAAAAAACAGTTGGCTGGGAGATTTAAATAATGAGAAATTGATCGTCTGCTAATCCAGTTATTTCGCAAGCATAGCATTTTTCAAATACGTCAATTCTTTGGGCAATCGTTCGCCCATCGGGATCCTTAAATAAGTCCTCACGGTTACTATGGGGAAACAGACAGAGATTAACTAGCTTTAATCCAGAAAGGTCTTGGAGTTTAAGCGCATTCATTTCTGGTGTAAAAAACTCAGCAATCTCAATATTGGTCCCGAGAATCATCGCACCTGCACTAACGCCGATAAGGACTTGTTTATCATTCAGGTCACGAATCACTTGGTCAGCCCCGCTATGTTTTAAATGATGAAGCAAATAAAAAGGATTGCCCCCATTGATATATATACAATGATAATTTGTTAATTGAGTCGCATCATCAAATTCGATATCAACAAAGTCAACGGTTGCAAATCCTAAATTCACTAAATCTTCTTGAGCTTTTCTTGCATAGAAATTTTGTTCCTTTTGTAAGGAAGCAGTGGTCATAATGCATGCTTTCATTTGTCCTGGGTCATTTTCGAATAACGTTAGAAAGTTGGCTGCTATATCGTCTGTGGACAATCCATTTGAAGTCAGCATGATTTGCGTCATTGAGACCTCTCCTTTTTTACTCATCATCTTCTTTAAAAATATCATTCAGGAACTTTTCCCGATGGTTTAGAAAATACTTTGTAATTTGATAATGATCGGTATTTTCATAGTCAATAGAAGTGATCTGCCCTTCGTCGAAGCTGATTATATCAGCATCTGGAAAGCCTAGTAAAATGGGTGAATGAGTGACGATAATAAATTGAGCTTGTCTGTCTTTCGTCAGGTCATGCAGAATTCGTAATAGCGTTAACTGTCTTGAAGGTGAAAGGGCAGCCTCTGGCTCGTCAAGCAGAAAAATGGATTGCTCCTTAAAGCTGTGAAGAAATAGCGATAAAAAGGCTTCTCCATGTGATTGTCTATGTAGAGATTCCCCTCCATACTTACGAAATCCAGTTGTATCGACTTCTTCAAGATAAGTAGCGAAGTGATAAAAAGACTCAGCACGTAAAAAGAAACCGTTCGATACCTTTGGGAGCCAGGACAAACGAAGATGCTCAGCCAAATCTGAAGTAGAAGCATGCACATCATAGGTATGGTCCTTGCCGCCGCTTGCTGTATTGAACCCGCTAGACTTCGGCAATACCCTCTAATAGAGTAGACTTGCCCGAACCATTCTCTCCAACAAAAAATGTTACACTCTTCTTCAGTTCAATTTGGTCCATGCTGTGAATAGAAGGAATGGAAAGTGGGTATTCGCGAAAGCTAGAGATCGAATCACGTAAAAGGGTTACCTTTTTTAAGAACAAGAACACTCACCTCTTATCTTTTTTAACTACTACTAAAATTAGTTTACTAGTTTTTTACTATTCCTTCATGTTTTAAAGAAACACATCATATATTCCTTTAATAAGACAAGGGGGATTTATATGAAAACAATGTTCATAGAAACTTTGGAGAATAATATTTTCGCTATTCTGTTAATCGTCTGGTTTTGGGTATGTGTTTGGGGAGTATCAGTCTTATAATTTTACATGTTTATATAAAGGTTAAAGCGGGTGAGCCTTATTGTACAAAAACTAATCGCGATTATTATTGGAAGCTTTCTTGTAGGCAGCGGAATTAACGGATTTTTAGTTCCGTATCATCTTCTTGATGGAGGAATGATTGGACTAGCACTAATTCTACATTATTATTTCGAAGTATCTGCAGGGATTTGTATGTTCATTCTTAGTATCCCTCTCTGTATTTTTGCTTGGACAGAAGACCGGGCTTATTCATATTCCAGCTTTCTGGGTTTACTTATATCTTCAGCTATGATTGATTGGCTTCGGCCATTACAAACCCTTTTTTTAGTTCCGATTGGACTTAGTTCAATTTTGGGAGGCATGTGCATGGGTTTGGGTATCGGACTTATGCTCCGATTCGGTACAAGTACTGGTGGTACCGATTTGCTTGCAACCTATTTATCAAAGATGTATTCCATGAATACAGCTCTTATTATATTTCTGCTTGATGTAATCATTGTCACTGCAGGATCAATCACTTTAAATATAAAGAGCTTTCTTTATTCTTGTTTAATGATCCTTATCGCAGGCTTAATGACTAATCTCATCAAACCCGCTAAGATATAAATCACATTCAACTTTTTAATATAGGTTCAATTTTATCAATCGTCCGTTGAATTTTCAAACTATTTACCTGATACATCTCCTTTGCTTCTATAGAATCCGTACTTAGGGCAAATAACTCCAAATCAGCTTGACATTTTTTTAATGTCGCCCACAATAATGGTCTTTCCTGCGGTGACGGTACCTTCAGTTTGTCATCATATAAATCGACAGTTAGTTCACCGTATGTATTAATCTGTCCGAGGAAAACATTTTCAACTGTAATTCCTTGCTTTACCAGTTCTGTCTTTAACCACAATCTGTTTCTTCCAACAGTTGACAAGGATTCATCTAGAATTTCCCCATCCATTATGACTGTTTCCGATCCTTTTATCGGCGCTAATTTCAAGTTCAAATCTTTTGCAGTTAGTGGCTGATTTTCTTTTTTCAACAAGACGTTTAAATCGCCCGTAGCTTCTAAAACGGCATACTCGACATCACTAACATTAAATACATCTTTTTTTCGCAGCAGTTCTAATAATTCATCAATCGTATATTTTTCTTTTTTCAAATTATCTTCTAGAAGCTTACCATCCTGAATGAAGACTGTACCTTTTCCTTCTACAAAATTACGAAAGGGTCTGCTTTTCATCGAAATAAAACCTGCAATAAAAGGAGCAAGCGAAAATGTGGCTATTGACACAACTCCGTTAAAAAGACTGTGTTCTACTTTCGTCGCTAATTCTGCTCCTATATTACCGATTGTAATTCCCGTTATATATTCAAAGAAAGATAGTTGAGAAATTTGTTTTTTCCCTAATAATTTAGTAATAAAAAATAATACGACCAAAAAAAATAACGAACGAAGCATTACATTTAACCAATCTGGCATCGTAGTACTACCTCCCTATACTAAAAGCCTTTATATTGTGATTCTTCCCGCTCTAAAATTCCAACCCGCTTCTGTAAGTCCTCAACGGTTTCATGAACAAGCAGCATCGCCTCATGTAGTGTCCTTTTCGATTCTTCTTCTACTGTTCGTAAGGCTATAGCCGATAAATTTGCTTCTGCCCCTTTAAGGCTCGCGAGACATTGTTTAACATCTGATGCAATGGTCATTTGATTGCCCCCTAACCTTTAGGTTTAAAAAGAATTGCTCCAATCATCCCGAATATTATTGCTGCCGATATACCGGCACTTGTAACTTCAAACATTCCAGATAAAAATACCGACCAGACCATGCTTTTCAGCTTCCTCCATGGCGCCATGAACAAGTGAATTACCAAAGCTTGTAATAGGCACTGTGGCACCTGCTCCCGCAAAGTCAATAAATGGTTCGTATAATCCAAACCCATCTAAGATAGCCCCTATCACTACAAATGTGCTTAAGGTGTGCGCTGGTGTAAGTTTAAAAACATCAAACATTATTTGACCAATCACACAAATTAACCCGCCTACAACAAAAGCCCAAAAGTAAATCATCGTGAGTGTTCACCTCCATATTCGATTGAAACGGCATGTGCGATACATGGAATGCTTTCCTTTTGTTGAAAAGATAGAGGAGATAACAAAGCTCCAGTGGCGACTACTAAAATTCGTTTAAGTTCCCCTTTTTTCATACGGTTTAGTAAATGCCCATATACGACTGTTGCCGAACATCCTGCCCCGCTTGCTCCTGCAAGAACTGGTTGGTCCGATTTATAAATCAATAATCCGCAGTCACTATAAAAACTATCATCAATTGGAATTCCATGTTTTTTAAATAAATCTAAGGATACTTCATGGCCAATTTGCCCAAGGTCTCCCGTTACAATTAGGTCATAATAGGAAGGATCGATATTTCGTTCTGTTAAATGTGCCGTAATGGTATCAACTGCTGCTGGTGCCATCGCGCCGCCCATATTAAACGGATCGGATAACCCCATGTCAATCACACGACCGATAGTAGCCGAGGTAACTTGTGGACCCTCGCCTGTATCACTTAACAAAGCCATTCCAGCACCGGTTACTGTCCACTGTGATGTAGGAGGTTTTTGCCCGCCGTATTCAGTGGGATAACGAAACTGTTTTTCTACAGCAGCATTATGACTCGCTGCTCCTGTTAACACATATTTGGCGCCTTTTGCATTGATAATTGCTGCACCTAACGCTAACCCCTCCATGGAAGTTGAACAGGCGCCAAATAGACCCAGATACGGTGCACCAATTGTACGTGAGGCAAAACTAGTCGGTGTAATTTGATTGATCAAGTCTCCCGCTAAGAAGAATTGAACTTCCTCTTTTTGAATGCCGCCCTTTTCCATTGCCTTTTGTGCAGCTTCTTCAATCATGACTTTATGAGCTTTTTCATAGGAATCCTCTCTCAGCCACAAATCAGAGTGAAGAAGATCAAAGTCTTCCGCAAGAGCACCGTTAGCTTCAAATGGTCCTCCCACTGTACCAGTTGAAACAATGACAGGCTTTTGATCAAACACCCATGTACGATGTCCTCTTAGCATTAAAGACCACCCCACATGATTAGAATCGTTTTTATAATTGAGACAACAAATGCAGAAAAAACACCGAATAAAATGACTGATCCCGCTAGTTTAAACATATTTCCGCCCACGCCTAATACAAAGCCTTCTGTCCGATGCTCAATAGCAGCAGAAATGACTGCATTACCGAACCCAGTAACCGGAACCGCAGAGCCTGCCCCGCTGAATTGTGCAATGCGATCGTATACACCAAATCCAGTTAGGAGCATAGAAATAAAAATTAACGTACCAACTGTAGGGTTTCCTGCTGTTTGTTCAGTAAAGTTAAAGTTATGAATATAAAAATTCTGGATTACTTGCCCGATTAAGCAAATCAAACCACCGGTTAAAAAGGCCTTTAAACAATTTGTAAGTAGAGGTCTTTTTATTTCTCTTTGCTTTTGTACCTCTTGGTAGTCCTGTTGAGCTGGAGTTAATTTTTTATTTTTACTGGACATCCATGGACCTCCTTTAAGCTTTTTCTTTCATTAATTTTTTCAGATCATTATGTTCTTTTTTCAAACTCTTTGTATCAAGCTTATTTTTCTCTATTTTAGATTGTAGTTTGTCGAGTTCTAAAAATATTTTTGAATCAGCTGTTACCTCTATCTTATGATTTGGAAATGTTTTTTTAGTTTGGATTTTACTTCTTTAACCGTTTTCTTAATATGCAATCGATCAAATTGTTCAATCTCCAAAGCAACTAAGAGCTCTTTATCTGTATTGACCGCTTTTACGTTCGAAACATCTTTACGTTTCTTGATTTCTTCCCTAGCAGTTACAGAAGGAGATTGTGAAACTAGGGTTTTTGTATGAACTTTTGTAACTGAAGGTTTTTGGTCTGGTTCTTTCGCTTTTTGGTCAGTACATCCTGCCAAGCCCAACATAACGAAAAGAGATAATAGAATTTTAATTCTTTTCATAAACACTCACCTCACTTTTTATGCGGCGGATAACAAAAAAAAGGCTGGCTGTGAACCAGCCTTTTCACATAGACTTACTCTTTATATTGAGGTTCTTCCTGTTCAATTTGATCAATGCGTGGGGAAATACTATCTACTACTGCTTGAGTCTGCTGAGCAGCTTCTTGATACAATGTTTTGGCTTGCTGATTATCCGTACTTAAGGCGAAGGTTTCGAAACTCGCTTGCGCACTCTTAAGTCCAGCCATCGTAGTTTTCACTTGATTAATCACTGTCATATAATTTCCTCCTATAAATGTTCTATTGCCTTAATAGAATGACAAAATACATATAAATTTATTCTTTCTAATTTTTCCCACATCAAGAAACATATCTATTTTCATTCTGTCATAAGATGCTAATGTGGGCTGTCGTTCTCTTATTTGTTTCCCCTCTACTTTTAGCGGGTTTTTTTTATTCCTGAACATTAAAAAAGACCCCATAATGGAGTCATTCCTTAGACTATGAACAAACTCGAAGAAGTCGAGCTTGTTTTTAGTCTTCTTTTTTTAGTTTTTAAAATTAACTATTGATTTCCGTTCCAGCGCTTCGCCTTCTGCGGCTGGCCGGTGTCGCTTCAATCAACTGTCTTTCTAAACTTAAACTCAAAAAGATTTATGAGAAACCAAAAGAAACCATTGAGCGTGTGTTTACGCAGATGCAAAAGAATCAGGAAAACTTCGATGAAACGTGTTAAAACACAAAAGAGGTTCGGAATGTATCATTCCGAACCTCTTTTGTGATTATTTGCCAATTCTATAGTTCAATAAATCAATTGCTTGATCTTCCGTTATTCCATTTATAAGCCCAAGCTCGCTTGAAAGGAATTTCCGTGCGTTCCCAAGCATCGACTTTTCACTTGAATTGAGTGTTTTTTCTTTATTCATACGCATTAAATCACGCAAGACTTCTGCACCTTCTTGAATTTTACCTGTTTTCATTTTTTCCATATTCGACTTATAACGTTCTTTAAAATTCAGGGTTCTGTCCGTTTCACCGTTATGAAACAAGTGAAGAACATTTTCAAGGGTAAGGGTATCTACCACTTTTCGTATGCTGAAATTTTTTATTTTTCCGACAGGAAGCATAACTTGCATCTTATTTGGCAGCTGCAGGACATAATACTGATGAACCTTTCCTTGAATCTCTTTGTCTTCAATTGATTCAATTATACCTGCTCCGTGCATCGGATAAACAATCTGATCGCCAATTTGAAACAAATAACGCACCCCCATATATAGTAACTACGTTAATCATAACACAATTCTCTATTTTTAACTAAATTTTTTATAATATCATATTTCCAAATATCAAGTCAATCATTTAATCTTATTTTTTTAACATTTTTTCATTACTTTTTTCAGAAAAATTAAACTCACTATTCAAAAAAACGAATTCTTCTTTCTGGCACGTAAGATATCTCCCATCCAACCCTTTTTTTTCAGGTACACGTAAAGGGCCAATGTATTAATGACAATTAAAATTACAGAAAACAAGTACCCAAACTGCCATTTAAGTTCTGGCATATGCTTAAAGTTCATACCCCATAAAGCACCCCACGCCATAACCGGCGTAAACAGAGTGGTTAATACTGTTAATGTTTTCATGATTTCATTTCCTCTGAGGGATGCTACCACATTTTCAAGATTGACCATCGATTCTATTTCTTGTTCGTATTCGTGCAAAAGTGTCTTAGTCCGTTGCAGACGAAGCTCAGTCCGTTTAAACTGTATTGATTCTTTGATTTCTTCCCCAAAAGCTTCCTCGAGGGCAATGATGATTTCTCTCACTGGTACTGCTAAATTTTTCCAAACCAACAATTCATGTCGGCAATCTGCAATTTTCTCTAAAATCGCCTTGCCATTCTTAGCCTTTACATCCCATAATAAATCATTTATTCTCTGTTCAAAATGGCCTATCTGAATTAAGAACGACGAAATAATTTCACTTAAGATAATCATTAAACCATCAATTGGTGATTCTACGTGATCTAACATGTTGAATAAATCATCTTGACTAATATCATCCATGAGAGATAAATCTAAATATCCAGTGATTAAAAACTCATTTGTTAGATAAAAATGAAACGTATGTTGCTTCTCTTTCTCCTCGATATCTTGTATATAAACAAGTGAACCCCAGATTGCTTCCTTTCCTTCCTCCGCTATATGTAAGCCAAGATTTATGGATTTTTTAGAAAGAGTATGCTCCACCCATTGTTCACACTTTTTGGTTTGGCTAATCAACTGCTGTAATCGATATTCATTGGTTAAATCAAGCTCATGCCACTGCCATCTATTCTGATTAAACGAATGTTCGCCCATAAGTTCCCCCAGTATCTCTTTTATTCAATCTTCTTGCTTATTTCCTTATTATTTTTTTCTTTCAGCTTATCATACATCTATTCAAAAAGAGACGCGCCACATATAGCGCGCCTTCTATTATTTATTTACGTAAATATTCAAGTGCTTGATGAAGACTGGAAAACGTTAAGATCGAATTGAATTTAATTCCGAATCCAACCATCGTTTGAGCGATTTCCGGTCTGATACCTGTCAGAGTCGTCTCAATTCCAACAAGTTTTAATGCTGAGATCACTTTATAAATTTGATCCGCTACCATGGTATCAATAATAGGGACCCCAGAAAGGTCAATAATAATAGAATCTAAGTTATGCTGAGTCCCTTGTTCAAGGGCTCGGTCCATTAAGACTTGTGCTCGTTTTGTATCTAAATCACCAACAATCGGAAGCACACCTATTTTTTGAGTGACACGAACAAGCGGAATCGCAAGTTCATTCATTGCATACTCTGCCGACATAAGTTTAGCCGTATAACTCCTAGTATAAGAAATACTAAGCCAGTAAACAGCCTCATCGACTACGGCATCGAATAGGGAAATAACCTCGTAAAACACATCAAGACTAAATTGGTATTTTTGCGCTTCATTTTTGATAATATGACCAATTGTGTCGCGATAGAACCGAACTTCCTGTATCGCTACATCCAGCGGGAGCTCTAGTTCAACTAGTAAATCAACCAGCTTTCCTCCCCACTGCTTTAATCGATCTATCGTTTCTTCATGGTCCTTAGAAATGGATTGTCCATAAATATCAATTAAATTTTCTCTCCAAGAGGTTAAAGAATCCGTAATCGTTTTACTATAAACGTGCTCATCTGCTGCTTCCCGCTGCAGAGCAAGTTCTGACTTTCTTTTGAGTATAGTATGAGTTATTGCCTTAAATTGTCCTTCTAATTGGTTAGTTTCCATGGAATCCTCCTACAAACAGGTATCGAGAAACAATAACAAGTTTTTTTATTCGTTTATTCTTTTCAAAGAGATCATTTTTCCAACTCATATTGATATATACCCTGATTTATAAGGAAGTTAATCCTATTTTACCTACAAAGTGACTATATGAGAACATTTAGAGTATCAAAAAAAGAACCTCTAAAGTCGATAACCCTTAAAAAAGATATCTCCATTAGAGGCAGTTGTGTATCATTCATGTCATTAAATTAAGTCTGTTACTCTTAGAAGAAAAAGAACGGCAAGAAGGCAAGCGTAGCAATTGCACCTAAGGCAAATCCTGCTGCTGCTCCTCCCCAACCATAGCCATAGCCAGGACCATAATAACCGTAGCCATAACCTCCAAAGTTCCTTCTTCCACCATTCATCGGCCGAAGATACACTCTATTTCTATCTACTCGATCGACGATGCCTCTATGCACCGTACCCTGTTTCGTCCGTATCTCGACTGGTCTGCCTATTCCTTGACGTAACATGTGATAATGATTCATTCAACCTAACCTCCATTCACTTCTCGATTATCATATGTACAAAGTGATTTCCCTGCATGGACATACACACAGAAAATGGAAAAAGGACCGTCCATTTAGCATGAACGACCAAGGTCTGCTCTAATATTTCATTTGTAATACGAATAAATAATACATGATACATTTTGTTGATGCATACATAGTCTAATGTAACGACGTGCATGAGAGGAGACTCATAGATGAAACAATCTTACCAAGATGCAATAGCTTTTTATGGAATTGACGGCGCACATCCAGGCGGGTTTCAACTGACTAAACAATTACTTCTTGATGAGAAAATTACTCCTTATACAAAAGTACTTGATGCAGGCTGTGGTACTGGTCAAACTTCCGCATATCTCGCCAGAACATTTTCCTGTCAGGTTTATGCCCTCGACCAGCATCCAGACATGCTTAAGAGAGCGAAAACCAAATTCAAACAAGAACACCTCCCCATTCACCTTATCCAAGGATCGCTCGAGAAGCTCCCTTTCTCTGACCATTTCTTTGATTTGATTGTCGCAGAATCTTCAACGGCCTTTACTAACATCCCTAAAGCTCTAAATGAATACGCTCGTGTCCTAAAACCAAATGGTGTTCTCCTTACCATTGATATGACTGCCGAACCTCAACTTGAACTTGAAGCAAAAACAGAGTTGATTCAATTTTACGAAATTAAAGACCTTCTCACTGAAAAAGAATGGCTCCAAGCATTCAAACGTTCCGGGTTTAAACAAATTCAGATACTAAAGGCAAATACCGTCCTTAATGAACTCATGAATATCGAGTTGGACGTAAATGAAGGCTATGCACCACCCTCTTTTTCCACCGATCCTTCGCTTGAACACATTATTCTTACACATCAAAACCTTACCCTTTCCTATGGTGATCGACTGGGTTATCGTGTCTTTCGAGCAGGTAAAATAGATCTTCCGTATCAACGGCACAAAACTAACTCATAAATTGTTTTGGTTGAAGGAAACTTTGAGGAGTAACTAACTCTCCAGTAGATCAAAGATTCCTTCAGAGCTTTTCTCTTTCGTTACATAGATAAGCTCGAGCAGAAAATGTAAATAAATGTCTGAAGTTTGAATTATGAAAAAATTAGATATCTCTTAGTTACGTGTTATAGTTCCAGAGGAGTTATTTTTTGGAAAAAACGAAAGGGAGGTTAATCCCAATTATTGAATTACTCATCTCACATTTTATCTCCTATAAAAACCGGAAACCTACGCATGCTGATGAATTACTAGATTATATTCAAGAACAATATATATCCGGCAAACTTTCTGCAGCCAACTACAAACACCTCTATTCAGAACTCGATAAACGAGGAGCGAAAAAAGCAAAATTTATTAAATAATCCTCAAAAAAAAAGCCTCTTGCCAAGCATTTTGCTTGGCAGGAGGCTCTTTTTATTCTGCTGCTGTTATATTGACTTGATTTTCTTCAACTATAGTCGTAAACCGTTTAACGTCAGGTTGTTCAAATATGAAATCGGCTATTCCATCTTCAAGTTGTTCTTGAATGATTCTGCGAAGTGGTCTCGCACCAAATTCCGGATGATATCCTAATTCTGCGATTTTTTCTTTTGCTTCGTTTGTTACTTCTAGTTTTAATTCTTGAGAATTTAATGTTTCTTCTAATTCGAGTAACATTAAATCGACAATTTGCACGAGATGCTTTTTATCTAAGGCTTTAAATTCGATAATGCTGTCGAATCTGTTTAAGAATTCAGGTTTAAAGAAACTTCCTAACGATTGGAGAATCGTAGCTTCCTCTACTGCACTGCTTGCACCAAATCCCATGACCTTCGGTTTATCCGTTGCCCCAGCATTACTTGTCATAATAATGACCGTATCTTTAAAATTGACTGTACGTCCCTGACTGTCTGTTAAACGTCCATCCTCTAATACTTGCAAGAACATATGCATGACATCAGGATGTGCTTTTTCAATCTCATCCAGCAAGATAATACTGTATGGGTTGCGGCGTACCTTCTCCGTTAACTGACCTGCTTCTTCATGCCCGATATATCCAGGCGGCGAGCCAATAAGTTTCGCAGCACTATGTTTTTCCATATATTCGCTCATATCAAGACGAATCATAGCATTTTTGTCTCCAAAAAGCTCCCCTGCTAACGTTTTAGAAAGCTCGGTTTTCCCAACACCAGTAGGACCTACGAATAAGAATGAACCAATTGGGCGGTTCTTAGATTTTAAGCCAGCCCGGCTTCTGCGAACTGCCTTAGCCACTTTCTTGACAGCTTCTTCCTGACCGATTACCTTTTTCATTAATTCTTCCTGCAAATGAACCATTCGTATCTGTTCATCTTCCTGGAGCTTTCCAACAGGAATGCCTGTTTTTTGTTCAATAATTTTTTGAATATCTGCAACCGTCACCGTTGGTGTGGCTGCTTGTGTTCCATCCTTAAGGATGTTTTCTAATTTTTCTTCTTCATCTCGTAAAACAGCTGCTTGTTCATAGTTTTCCTCTTTTAATGCCCGTTCTTTTTCTTTATAAATCTCAGTAAGACGATCCTTAACATCCTCCTCTTGACCTGTTTCAATCGTCAGATTCAGCTTAGCACCGGCCTCATCGAGTAAATCAATCGCTTTATCTGGTAAATGTCGATCTTGAATGTAGCGATGTGATAATTCGACGGCTGCCTTCAGCACATCATCACTATAGGTCACAGCATGATACGCCTCATAATGCGGCTTCAATCCTTCTAAAATAGTCAAAGCCTCTTCCGGTGTTGGCTCATCTACTTGAATAGACTGGAAGCGGCGTTCGAGCGCTCCATCTTTTTCAATCTTACGGTATTCGGAAAGCGTTGTGGCACCAATTAATTGTAATTCACCACGAGCTAATGCAGGTTTTAGAATATTACCGGCATCCATCGATCCTTCAGCAGAACCCGCACCGACAATTTGATGAATTTCATCGATAAACAAGATTACATTTTTTCTTTCCTGTAGTTCTGCAATCAGCTGTTTCATTCGTTCCTCAAATTGACCGCGAATACCTGTATTTGACACAAGCGAAGCTACATCAAGCATATAAACCGTTTTTGTACGCAGTTTCATTGGAACTTTGCCTTCTGCTATCTTTAAAGCTAATCCTTCTGCTATGGCTGTCTTACCGACCCCAGGCTCACCAATTAACACGGGGTTATTTTTATTCCGTCGATTCAGAATCTCAATGACCCGTGTTACCTCTTCATCACGGCCAATTACCGGATCGATTAAGCCGGCTTTCGCAGCGTCTGTAAGATTTCGGCCATATTGTTCAAGCAGACCTCCGCTTTTCTCTTGTTGCTTGCTTTCTTGCTTTTGTTCATTATGATTAAATGGGTTCCCACCAAATGCTTCAAATGGTGATTGCCCATTGTTAAAGCTATTCATGGCTGCCCCTAATTTAGTACGTTCCTCTTTATAACAAACGGAGCACAAGTTCACTTCATATCTGTGCCCTTGAACGGCCATTCGAACTTGAAAATTCGCTTGATTTTCTTGACACTTTTCACAATACATAAAATGTACTCCTCCTTGATTTCATTGTAATGTTTGACTATCTTTGACTATAGTATACTCTGACCTTCTTTGACTTTCAAGTATCATGCTTACATTTTAAAACTAACTATCTATTAATTGGGTATGATACTTAATTCCCTTCTCTAAAGCAAATGAAACGAACCGAAAGCCTCAGGCTTTCGGTTCGTTTCATTTATACGTCAGATAAACAGCAGTAAACTTACAGCCATGACAGCCATTCCTGCTATTAGACCATAGATAGAGAGATGGCTTTCATCATATTTCTTTGCTGCTGGTAATAACTCATCAAGCGAAATAAAGACCATGATTCCTGCGACACCTGCAAAGATAATACCAAACATAACATCATTTAAAAACGGCATTAAGAACAAATAAGCTACGATTGCCCCGACTGGTTCTGCTAAACCAGATAAAAAGGAAAGTTTAAATGCTTTTTTCTTGTCACCGGTTGCAAAATAAATGGGAACCGAAACAGCGATTCCTTCAGGTATATTATGAATAGCTACAGCAACTGCAATCGCAAACCCTAGTCCTGGATCTTGGATAGCAGAAGTAAATGTTGCAATTCCTTCTGGAAAATTATGAATGGCAATTGCTAAGGCCGTAAAGGTCCCCATTTTTAACAGGGCAGCATCCTTTGAAGCTGGCTGATTCATATCTTCGATTTTCTTAACTTCGTGTGGATTTCCTGCTTTTGGGATAAATTTATCAATCAAGGCAATGACCAACATCCCTCCAAAGAACCCAGCAACAGTCAACCAATTCCCAGCAACATTACCCATTGCTGCAACCAGTGCATCCTTGGCTTTAACGAAAATTTCAATCATTGAAATGTAGATCATGACACCTGCAGAGAACCCAAGTGCTATGGATAAAAATTTCGTATTCGTAGTCTTTGTAAAAAAGGCAAGTAGGCTGCCGATACCTGTAGCAAGACCTGCCATTAAGGTTAGACCAAAAGCCATTAATATTTCTGATGACATCCTAATTTCTCCCCTTTTTCTTTTCACTCATTTCACGTACGCTAAAATGTTTCCTCAATGAAACATTTTACCTTATAGGCAACTCTTTCGTCAACGATTAGAGACCTTCACCCTTATTCTCCATTCTAGAAACCTCTTCAGCTGGGTTTTTTGCTTTTACAGCCTATGCATGTAGATATTTAATGGTGTTATGTATTGTTAAATTCAACTAATCCAAATTCTTATCATCATTTATATGTTTCATTTTTCAAAAAGATTTTGTATACTAATATTTAGGAATCCGAAATATATTCAAAGAAAGAAGTGTCATTTATTTATTCATCAATAGCAAAACGTAACTTAATTATCATGTGGTTTGCCAACTTCTTCATTAATGGCAGTACCACCATGGTACTTCCGTTTATCTCGTTATATATAGGTACATTTGGAGATTATAGTGATCAATATATCCAGCAATGGTCAGGCTGGACATTTGCGGTTACCTTTGTCGTTGCCTTTTTTGTTTCTCCTATCTGGGGAAGAATCGGCGACAAAATCGGCCGTAAAAAAATCCTCTTATTCTGTGCATTTGGTATGGCCATTTCCATTTTCTTAATGGGCTATGTTACATCGGTCTGGCAGTTATTTGTTTTACGACTGTTTATGGGGATCTTTACCGGATTCGTCTCAATTTCACAGGCTTTTATTTCGACACAAACACCTAAAGAAATTGCTGGCCGCGTTCTCGGCACATTGCAAACTGGCAGTATTACAGGCACCCTAGTCGGTCCATTACTAGGTGGTGTTTTGGTTGATTCGTTAGGTTATTCTACTACCTTTAGATGGACGTCAATCTCGATTTTCATATGTGCAGCACTTGTACTGTTTACAAAGGAATATCGATTGGAAGTAAAAGCTGGAACGAAAACAAATTATTCAAGTAAGGAAGTTATCTCTCATATTGTTCATAATCCTGTATTATTAACCGTATTGTTGATTTCCATGCTTGTCCAAATTGCTCATTTCAGCGTTCAGCCAATACTTTCCTTATATGTTGGAGAACTTCATGGTCCTGAAAACCTCGGATTATTTGCGGGTATTGCCTTTTCTGTAGCAGGGGTAGGAAATCTCTTCATGTCGCGGAAATGGGGGGAGATTGGGGATGCACACGGACATATTAAGGTGCTTCTAGCCCTGCTTTTCATTGCAGGAATTGCCTATATTCCAGGTGCGTTTGTGACTAGTTTCTGGCAGCTCGTTATTGTTCGGTTCACACTCGGTATTGCAATTGGCGGCATCATTCCAGTCAGAATTGCATTCATACGCCAGGAGGCTCCTATTGCCATGCAAGGTGAGGTTCTTGGTTACAGCACGAGTTTACGATTCCTTGGCAACGTCATCGGACCTATTATGGGCGGCATGATTGCTGGATTCTATGGAATATCTGCAGTCTTTATCTCGACAAGTGCTTTGCTGATTATTGCTGGTCTGTTCCTTTATGCATCGTTACACCGACATCCAGAGGTCATTAAAGATTATTAATGAAGTAAAGCTGTTGAGGTTTTCCTCGACAGCTTTTTTCTATGACTATTTAATAAAAAAACTTGCCCCATCAACGATTTCAATTTCCGGATACTGTTTCAAATCTTCCATTAGTTGAAAAAGCGCTTCATCCTTTTGTTTCGCTTCAATCATACAATCAAGCTGCGGAAGACTCCCCTTCATTCCGTTTAAAAAATCGAGGAACATCTTGCTGTCAATATAATCGGAGTGTGCACGGTATTCTTCAGCTGATCGCGGGCTTGATATATGCATCTTCGGAGGAAGACTTGAATGCTGCCATGTCCCAATGACCCGCTCCCACTCTTCTTCCCATGAAGGCATTGGTGGATGATTGGCGAGATGGTGATGATAATCAAATACTTGCGGAATCCCTAGTTTTTCACATAAATAAAGGGTATCTGCCAGTCCAAAGGTTTTATCATCATTTTCTAAGATAATCATTTGCTGTAAGGAAACTGAAATCAGCCCCCAATTATGGATAAACTGCTCCAGTGCTTTTTCCTTATCCTGATATCCTCCTCCAACATGAAGAACACAACGATGTTCTGGATTGATCTTCATCCCCTTTAAAAGTTGTTGATGAATCCTAAGGGTTTTAAGTGAATTGGTAAGAATATCTACTTGGGATCCATTTAAAAGCACAAAATGATCTGGATGGAAATCAACTCTCATTTTTGGATGCTTAGTCAGAAATTCAGCGATTTGCCCGAGAACATCGCTAAGCGGCTTTAAAAACTTCCATTCCGGAAGATCTGGATGATTCGCTAATGGAATGAGCTTAGAACTTAAACGAAAAAAGGCAATATCATGAACAGCACAATGCCTTAAAATCCGCAGACAGTTTTCAAGGTTTGAGACTGCAATTCGCTCTAGCTTACGAATAGCCGCTTCACGGTCGTTTATTTTGGAAAACTGAGCAAATGTCATCGTCTGTGAAGGAGATGCATTTTTCAACGACATACTCATCGCAACAAAACCTAACCGAACTAATGTCAATATAACACCCCATCCCTATTTATCCTTAGTATGCTCATTTACTAGGTAATATAAAGGTTTACCGGAGATCATATTAATTAGAAGAAAAGACCAGCTGCAGTGGGGGTATGTCAGTTTTTTGATAAGTTTTTGGGATAATCCCGTCTGAAGTGGACGTATTCCCGTCTGAGAAGGCGATAATTCCGTCTGGAACACGGCTATTCCCGTCTTGATAGGGCATATTTCCGTCTGGCATAAAATATATACCCCCATTGTATTAAGAAACACCTGACTAAAAGAACCTGCCAAAATATAGCAGGTTCTTCCTCTAGTTATAACGATAGTGCTTTTTCAATTTCACACGTGATAGCGTAAGGTCCCTTACCTTTATTCGAAGGAATCACCAGTTTGATTCCGTTATTCGGATAGACGGAAGAATGAAAGCTTACACCAGGATCATATCCCATGAGGTGATACTTAAAAATATCTCCGTCACGCTTAGTAATCCAGATTCCATATCCATAATACTCCTCATCTTCTTCACAGATATAAGGTGTCAAAAGTGCAGCGGTCATTTTTTCACTAAGAAGCTGATAGGAAAACAATGCTTCCCATACCTTCATCATATCTAGAGCCGAAATAAACGCTCCTCCGTCCGAGCCGCCTTTAATGGGCAGCGAATAGATATTGGTGGTCCAAGTACCGTTCTTTCGATCTATGTAACCGATCGCCGTATTAGCAGGCAGCTGATCCAGCTCGAAATAGCCAGAATCGGTCAAATTAGCTGATTTAAACACATTCAATTCAATATATTCAGTAAATTCAAGCCCTGTATGTTGTTCAATTACTAACCCAAGGACAATAAAACCAGCATTATTATAATGAAATCTTTCCCCAGGTTTGAACATCATGCTGTGATGTTGAAAAAGCGGCAGAAAATCAGACAGTCTCTTGATGGTATACATCGGAACCGCTTTCCAAAGGTCGGAAAAATCATCCATAACCGCTTCATCAAAATAATCAGGCATTCCAGATGTATGCGTCAAGAGATGATGTATGGTTATGTCTTGATTAAAATGTGGAAACTCTATATCTAAACAGTCACTGAGTTTTGTATCAAATGAGAGCATTCCTTTTTCAACCAGCTGACAGATCGCTATAGCCGTAAACAATTTACAACCTGAAGCAATCCCAAACCTTGTTTCGAGTGTATTACTTAGGTTATTAGAACGATCAGCTAGTCCAAATGCTTCCTGAAGTATAATTTCATTTTCTTCTTTTAGCAGTACTACCCCTGAGAATCCGACCTCTTTTGCCTGGATAGATACTATTTGACCAATATCCATTCTATTCTTCAACATCCTTGCTCCACTCCATTACCCTTTAAATTTTTTATACAACCATAAGGCGGTCGATTCTAAATATACCACAATTTAGTAAAATACATAAATAGACCAGCATGTAGGGAACTGCCAGTCTATTATAAATGCCTATTTATTTTTTGTATAAAAATATAAAAACCAAACAGCATGATTTTGCTCATCTGTTGCTGCATCGCGAAATGCTTTTTTAATCATCCGATTCTCGGCAGTTTGAGCTATGTTTAAGTAGTCATCAACTGTTTCCTGTTCATCAATAATAGATGCTTCTAGTCCGGCCAAATATTTAGTAGGGCAGAAGCCGATAATTTGTGGAGTGGGTTTAGTACCTGTAAGTGCTTCATAAATGCCGGAAAAAGCAGTAAAATGCTTAATTTCATCCTGACGAATCTCCAAGATTCGATTTCTTTCCTTAGCATCTTTAGTCATTCCAGCTAACCGTTCATAACACTGAATCGCGCTATATTCTCCATTAATAGCTTTTTCAAGGTCTTTGATTAATTCCTGCTCCCTGTTATAGGGGTCTTGATAATACATACTAAGCTCTCCTTCCCTTTGCCACTGGTAGGATAGCCTATGATACGATTGTTCTTCATGTTCCTATTAATGGGGTTTTTTTATGTTTACATAAGCCTATTCAGTCTCCATCTGTTTGTAATAATTATCTACAAACGGATGAATATCCGGGTTTGAATCGTAATAGGTATCACCGATTTTACTTAATGTGAAATTAAATTCTATATCGCCATCCATCACGTTCTTCTTGATTATCTTGAGGAGAAAACTCTATATTTTTTATCTGGGATAAAAATTCATCTATTTGCTCTTGCTCAGTTATCGCTTTTGAAGCACCTGTTGAACCATCTTGAATGATGACTTTATCAACCTTTTCAATTTTTGCATCCTTATAAAACTCTTCTAAAGATTGTGTTTTGCACCAGTACAAGCAGATAGGAAAAGACCTTTTCATACGCCCCCTCCTAAACTATTCTTTTGAATCTCTGACGCATCACATTAAAAATAGTTACATTTTTCATTTTACGTATGATGGAATCGCATCAATCTTAAGCTTGGATTTGTTTCAGTTTTTGGAGACAGGGAATTTGGACAGCGAGAAATGCAAACCAAGCAGTTAATTTTGGAGATGACTCGCAGCTCCATTCTTTATGCTGCTGAATATATAGTCAATAGAGGAGGGATAATCATCGACGGGTCCGAACTGAAACAGCGAGGAAAACGATATTTTGTGATTCGATATGGAGCATATGGGGCTGCATGCTTTTCATCGACTACTATTTCATACGTGCTCTTATTTATGGCTATCCGAAACTCTATGAAGTATTAGCAGCCAGTTTACTCTCTCTAGCCCTTGGCCTGCTATTAGCAGATGCAGCATGGAGAAAGGTCATTGCCAAAAAACCTTGAAAGACCAGAAGGCCGTTCAAGGTTTTTGACTTTTTATTTATTCCCAACCAAGACATAACTGCTCAATGCAGGTACGGTAACTTGGGTTGTTTTTATTTTTCCAAGCTCTTTCGTTCCAGCTTTTTGACCATTAACAAGGATTGACCACGTGCCTTTTTTCGGCAGCGTAATTTTCACATCTTTATTATTGGCATTATGGATGACGATCAGCTGTTTCTTAGCCTGAGCCTTTTCTGGATTCGTTACACGATAGGCAATCACGTTTTTAGGTGCATCAAAAAACGTTACATTCTTTTCTATTTCCTTCGCTGTCGCTAAACGGAAACCGGAGTATTGTTTCCGGAGCTGTATTAGTCCCTTCATATACTCTACTTCTTTTGAAAATTCTGCTCTTCTCTTCCAATCCAACTGGTTAACAGCATCAGGAGATTTGTAGCTGTTATGGTCTCCTCCTTTCGTGCGCATAAATTCTTGTCCTGCATGGATAAAGTTTATTCCTTGTGAGGTCAGTGAAATGGACGAAGCAAGCTTATGCATTTGCTTTCGTATTGTTAGCGAATCTTTAGGATTTGTCAGTGCTAATTTATCCCAAAGTGTATGATTATCATGTGCTTCAACATAGGTGACCAACTGCTGCGGGTCTTTATATGTTGCCAGACTGTTTTCATAGTTGATTCCGCCGGTAATGCCCTTTTTGATGATGTCTTCCATTCCTTGCTTTCCGTTGACAAAGCCCGTATCTAACTCATTAAAGACACTGCCTTTCAACCCATCGCGAATGCTGTCATTAAAGTGAGCGATTTTCGGCATTTGTTCAGCATTTTTTTGATTCGCCTTAAAATTTGCGGCAAGCGGAGTATTTAGATCCCAGCCCTCCCCAATAACTATAATACTTGGGTCAATCTTATCTAGCGCTTTGCGGACATCGTTCATGGTTTGAACATCATGGATTCCCATTAAATCAAAACGGAAACCGTCTAGATGATACTCCTTTGCCCAATAACTTACTGAGTCAACAATGAACTTACGCATCATTTTCCGCTCAGAAGCCGTATCATTTCCAACACCGGAACCATTGGCAAGTGTTCCATCTTCGTTATAGCGGAAATAATAGCCTGGCACCAATTGATTAAAGTTCGATTCATTTACCGCATACATATGGTTATACACCACATCCATCACGACCCGTAAATCCTGATTGTGAACAGCTTGAATCATTTGTTTCATTTCGTTGATTCGTACCTTTGGTTTATATGGATTAGTAGAATAAGAACCTTCTGGAGCATTAAAGTTCTTTGGATCATACCCCCAATTAAATTGCGGCTCATTCAGTTTTGTTTCATCAACGGTTCGATAGTCATACATCGGTAAAAATTGAACATGTGTGACACCAAGGTCCTTAATATGATTCAGCCCTGTTTTCACTCCCTTTGGACCGGTTGTCTTACTTTCTGCTACACCTAGATATTTCCCTTTTTGTTTAATTCCACTTTCAGCTTGAATGGAGAGATCACGAATATGCAATTCATAAAAAATCGCATCCTCCGCTTTGGCAAGTTTCGGCTTTTTGTTATTCCACTTTTTTGGATTCGTGCTCGATAAATCGGTCACGACTCCTTTATCACCATTAACCGTTACTGCCCGTACATATGGATCCACTGCCTCATTCCATTTATCTCCGATTTTCACCTTATACGTATAAATCAAACCATCTTGATTTCCTTTAAGCTCTGTACTCCAAACGCCTTTGTCCCCGCGTTCCATTTTCACTTCCTTACCTTCTGAGTCATTCCACGACTTGTAAGTGACAAGTTTTGCTTCAGCTGCAGTCGGAGCCCACAGTTTAAAAGTCGTTTTCTTTTTTTGATAAATGTTCCCTAACGTTCCATTATAAGCATACAGTTTATCGAAGGCGTCCGTTCGAATAGCTGCACCCATGTCTACTGAAGCGGTTCCAAACAATTTCTTGGTAACTTGATAATTCTTCGATAAATCCAGATTTTTCGTAGTTATAATCCGGACTTTATTCGTTACATTTTCTTTGCCGGCATATGGAAGTACTTCTTTGATGTCTGCCCCATTTAGGGTAATCCCCGCATTGGTTTCTTCATCTAATGCGAAAGGGAAATTGGTTTCTAAGGTGATTTCGTTCAATTTATCAATCGTTGATTTGACAATCTTGGGTGAACGGTCAATTTGCGCAGGATCGTAAAACACTCGTTCAACTCCTTGTGTCAGCCAGATTTCTGCACTACCATCTTCTTTAAATTTTGTTATAAAGCGCTCATTAAATTCTTTATTCGCCCAATCGTTTCCATCCTTGCTTTGCCTCATAATAAATCCAGCTTTTTTGATTCCCTCGGGATTGGTTAATTCTACTTCAGCTACCTTGCCAAGCTCATCATCTTCCTTAAACTGAACGGCCTGTCCATCTTTTCCATCCGGCCACATCCATAAATTCCAGCCATTATATTGATTGTCATAGCGGAAGTAATGAATTTTAATTTTCACTTTTTCATAAGCTGGGAAATCTCGATATTCCCCGTCTGGCGGCTCTGAATAAGTCATTTCATCACCGGACTTTACCCATACTTCACCTTCACCATTTTGAACATCCAGCCATCGGTCATTCTCCCCATCTTTTTCCCATGACTCCGTACGGATAATGAATCCGACTTTCTTCGTATCAACAGGGAGTTCTATCTCTACCGTTTTACCAAACGCATCCTGACCAGTAAAGGAATACTCCTTTCCTTCCCCGCCCTCAGGCCAAACCCATAGACTCCAGTCCTTTGTATTTCCCTTCGCTTCTTGATAGTGAATCGTGATTTTCGTCGTACCGCTTGCTTCTGCAATCGGTTGCACAAATGAAACGAGTAAAATAGAAACCAATAATGATACGACGGTCACCCAACTAATTACTTTTCGTTTAATCAAACTCTCTCCTCCTTCTTGGAAAATACTACATGTTAATTATAGTATTTTTGTAAGCGTTTGCATACTAAAATACTATATGAATTAACTGTCGATATAAAACAGGATGATAATGGCAGGGGGGTATTTCATATATTTTTGATAGAAATTATTCTTATTTTAGCGGTAATCCCGTCTGGCCTCGGCTTATTCCCGTCGGAAAAGGTGATAATCCCGTCTGAAACATGATTATTCCCGTCTAAGAGGGCCATAATCCCGTCTGGCGTTATATATATACCCCCATAGGTATTGATCTCTTAAAAAAAAGACCAGCACCAGAATGCTGATCACACTAATCTACTTTAAGGAGACGATTTGTCTGGTTTCCTGTGATTCTATCGCTGCAAGGATGACTTCGAGCGATTTCATGCCTTCCTCGCCAGGAATAGGCGGTTCAGTATTTTCAAGAATACTCGTAACAAAGTAGTCGATGATGCTTGAGTTGCTTTGCCCGCCTTCTTCATTGGTTTGAATTTTCTCAAGCTGATGGTTAATGATGGTTCCATCACGATACTCTTCGATGAGTGAATAGACTGGATCTGCTTCTAATCGCAGGGTTCCATTTTCCCCATATATAATGGTTGAATTATCTCCTCCGGTCACATATGCCCAACTTGCTGTAAGCGTACCTATTATTCCGCTCTCTGTCCGTAGAATACATACGGCATTATCATCTACGTCTGTATTTTGTTTGGCATTCGTTTCAATAAAAGCACCTACCTCTGAGAAATCTCCCAGTAGGTACCGCATTAAATCCGCTTTGTGGACACCCAGGTCGCCCATTGCACCAATAAATGCTTGATCCTTATTAAAGAACCAGCTTTCAGCTCCATCAATGCTCCACTCTTCTGGTCCTGGGTGTCCGAACGTCGTGGAGAAACTGTATATTTTCCCAAGCTTTCCACTCTCTATAATTTCTTTTGCCTTTTGATGGGAAGCAACAAAACGTTGATTATGAGCAATCATGAGTTTTTTCTCATTTAACTTTCCTGCCGCTATCATGGCTTCTGCTTCATCCTTTGAGGTAGCCATTGGTTTTTCACATAAAACATGTTTGCCTGCATTTAAGGCTGCAATCGTCACTGAAGCATGAAGATAGTTTGGCAGACAGATACTGATCACATCTATCTCTTTATTCTCTAGAACGTCACGATAATCGGTAAATGCTTTAGCACCGTATAGCTTTGCCATTTCTTCGGCGCGTTCTTCGACAATATCGCATACTGCGGCAATCTCTACTTCTTTGTTATTATCATATTCTAGTAAATGGCGAACTCTTGCAATCGTTCCACATCCAAGTACTCCAACTTTAAGCATATACGTTTCTCTATCCTTTCTTTAGTAAGAGTTTTCTTAAGTAATTTATACTGATTTCAATACTTTCATATGGTGTGAGACGGCTCATATCCTGCTCAATGATCCACCAATGTACCCCTGCTTCTTTTCCTTTTTCAAGTACTGAGTCGATATCTACCCCACCAGTTCCTAATTCGGCAAAAAATTGTTCTTTATCTTTGGTCATATCTTTCAAATGAACTAAAGGGGTTCTATTTGTGCAGCGTTCCATCCATTCCGCTGGTTTTTCTCCGGCTTTTGCCAGCCAATAAATATCCAGTTCTGCTTTGACGTTTTCTTCTTTAGTATCTTCATAGATGGCTTGAAGTGCCTGTCTTCCATCATTCATGCACTCGAGTTCAAAATCATGATGATGATAACAAAGAGTTAGTCCTTCACCTCGGCAAATCTCCCCCGCTTCGTCTAAAAATCGGATCAGCTTTTGATAGTCTTCTTCCGTTCTTTGTTCAGGCATTAGGTATGGGCAGACAATATAGCCGCTTCCAAGTATCTTCTGATTCTCAATAACCTGCCCTAAATTGGACTCCAACTCTTCAAGAGGTACATGGCTGGCTGCCGCTTGAAGCCCCAGCTCATCAAGCAATTCCTTTAGTTCGTTAACATTCCAGCCTTCATACCCAGCAAACTCTACGCCATCAAATCCCAGCTCGGCTACTTTTCTTAACGTCCCAGCAAAATCTTTTTGACTTTCTTCCCGTAATGTATACATTTGTACAGCCACTTGAGTTGTTTTCATTTTATCCCCATTTCCACACTTTACAAATACCATCAGAACCACCCCTTAATCAGAATGGTTCTTTAGGCAGTTGAATGGTGTTTATTTACCCCAAAGTTCTAATCTGCTTTTGACTAACTTCGTATATTCCTCTTCTGCTTTCTCCACATCTGCTTTCTCTAAATCATTCATAAATGTATCCCAAACCTTATCAAAATCATCCGGCTTAGCCAAGATTGCTTCAGGTACACGTTTTTTAACAATATCCAAACTTTTTTGCATAATCAGCTCGAGTTCTGAACCACCTGGTACTGGAATATTAAATGCAGCACCCCAAGGCTTAACAGGGAAGTCTTCTTTCTGTGGATACAAATCTTTCCACATCTCTACATTATAATTTGTTAATACTTCTTTTTCTGTTTCTGTATACGCGTCTTTAATTTGGTCTGGACTTGCAATCGTATATGTTTGACCGGTAGAATCCACTACCCCATCTCCATACGGCGGTGCGAAACCTTTTAGTGCTCCTACTCCAGTTTGTTTCACGTAATTTGCATTATTGTTGCGTTCTTTCATTTCGTCTTCTGGAATCACACGCTTTCCATCAACTATTTCATGATGTTCCCCTTCTATGCCCCAATTCTGAAGGATTTGACCTTCATCCGAAGCAAGGTAATCGAGGAATTTAATCGCCCGCACCGGATCTTCGTTATCAACTGAAATGCCAATGCCCCATCCGCCTAGGTAACCTGTATCTTGAAAATTATGATGTTCAAACTCCTCGGTTAGTGTGACCGGGTACATTCCATACATCCGCTCTTCCTTGCCAGCTTCACGCAATGCTCTTTGCGCCTCAGCCATTTCCCAATCTGCATCAATTAGACCAATCACTCGTCCTGATGATACTTTCGCTAAATATTGGTCATATTTTTGAACGAAGCTTTCTTTGTCCAATAATCCGCTATCATTCATATGATTTAACCAACGGAAGTATTCTTTTTCTTCCGCACGACGATAGTGCATTTTTGCTTCAAACGTTTCAGGGTCAATATAAAACTCTCCGTCATCTGGTGCCCCTGTTGCTAAAAATGCAGGATTAGTCGTTGTAATTTGTATCCTCCAGTCATCTGCTAACAGGGATAAGCCGACGGTTGGCTGCCCATCAATACTTGGGTTTTTCTCTTTATAGTCTTTAATGGCTTTTTCAAAATCTTTTACCGTTCGGATTTCCGGATATCCCAGCTGTTTAACCACATCGTTTTGGAGCATGAATCCAGTGCCTGGTGCCCAATAGGTTTGATTGACTTGTGAAGTCGGCAGGATATATATCCCTTCATCTTCATTACTCCATTTTAATCGATTAAAATAGTCCCCATAGACCTTCTTTAAATTTGGTCCATATTTATCAATTAAATCCGTCAGATCGATTAACGCTTCTGCTTCAACTAATTTAGCTGCATTCCCCTTTGGCAGGATTAAATCCGGATATTCCCCGCTGGCAATCATTAATGGTATCTTTTGTTCACCGCCGGCCACATCAAATTCCGCTTCCAGACTAACACCGGTTTCTTCCTTCACTTTTTTGCTGACTGGACTCTCCATCTTATCCCATTGTGGATGGGGGTCAGCGCTGAATAAGGTAAAAGAAACTGGTCCGGTAGATTCTTTATCCAAATCCACTTTTTTAGATGCACTGTCATTTTGACAACCAGCTAAAACCAGCATTGTTGTTGCGATTAATAGGCCAGACTTTTTTATTATTCGTTTCATCTTTACATCTCCCTTTTTATAAAATCAACTTAACTTTTTACAGCTCCTAATGTCATACCCTGTACAAAAAACCGCTGTAAAAATGGATACACAATTAAGATTGGAATAATCGTCACCACAGAAATCGCCATTTTAATCGATTCCGGAGAGACATTTTTAGCTGCTTCTATTCCCTCTGTTCCCCTATAGGCATTGGGATCAGTAGAACTAATCGATGTATTTTGCAATATTTTCATTAATTCATATTGAAGCGTAGTCAAACTAGGATTAGATCCATTATATAAGTACGTATCAAACCAAGAATTCCATTGACCTACCGCAATAAAGAGAGCAATCGTTGCCAAGACCGGGGTACATAAAGGGAGAATAATTCTCCAAAAAATTGAAAAGTCATTCGCACCATCCATTTTAGCTGATTCCTGTAGAGCATAGGGCAGCCCGTCCATAAAGGAACGAACAATAATAATATTGAAGGCATTCACCATGCCTGGAAGAATATACACCCAAAATGTACCTACTAGATGTAAATCTCTCATCAGCATGTAACCTGGGATTAATCCACCGCTAAAATATAATGTTAAAACAAGGGTGGTTGATACGAATTTTCTACCTTTAAAATCTGCACGACTTAACGTAAATGCCACCATTGCTGATGAAATGACGCCCAATATCGTACCAATAACTGTTCGTAAGGTAGAATTGACAAAGCCTGTAATCAGGTTATCGTATTCAAATATCGTAATATAGTTATCCAATGTAAATTCTCTAGGAAATATCGTGATACCACCCCGGACCGTATCCGTCGCATCATTGAGTGAGATGGCCAGCACGTTTAAAAATGGGTACAAGGTGATCACAAACACAAATGTTAAAAACGTATAATTACAGATAGTAAAAATTAAGTCACCCTTACTTGATTTCACCGTCACTCTCCCCCTTACATAACACTTTGGTTTGTAAACCGTTTGAAAATTCCATTCGCTAAGAATAATAGAATAATACTAACTAAAGAATTGAATATGCCAATGGCTGTCCCATATGAAAAACGTCCTAAGCCAATACCATAATTTAAGGCATATAAATCCAATACTTCTGAATAATCAACTATCGTTGAATTTCCTAATAAGAACTGTTTTTCAAAGCCAATTGAAATTAGATTACCAATTGAAAGGATAAGTACAACTAATATGGTTGGTCGGATTCCAGGCAAGGTAATATGCCATATTTGTCGAAGCCTTCCAGCTCCATCTACCTTTGCCGCTTCATATAGTTGTGGATCAATCCCAGCCATGGCAGCTAAAAAGATAATAGAGTTCCAGCCCATTTCCTTCCACAAATCGGCGAGCGTGACAATAATCCAAAACAATCCGCCTTTGGTCATAAATTGTATGGGCTCATCCACTAATCCAGTCGCCGTCAATACCTGGTTAACAACGCCTCCATCAATGGACAATACTTTTGTCACAATTCCAGCAACAACCACCCATGAAACAAAATGCGGCAAATAAGTAATCGTCTGGAGAGTGCTTTTAAAGGCTTTCTTACGGACTTCATTGAGTAAAATGGCAAATACAATCGGTACCGTAAAACCTAAAATAAGACCCATAAGACTCATGGCAAGCGTGTTACGTAGAACTAAATAAAAACGTTCATCTTGGAAGAGCATAATGAAATGCTGCAGACCGACCCATTCCTGTTCGCCCATCGACTTACCAGGGCGATAATTTTGAAAAGCCATCGTCCATCCCCATAAAGGCAAATAATTGAAAACAAAGACCCAAATAACAAAGGGCATCGACATAAAATATAAGTACCTTTGATGAATGAGTGATCCCCAAAAGCTTTTTTTATTTTTGATCGGTTTATATGTATGCGCTTTCTTTTTGGCGATTTCCATTGACTTCTCCCCTTTCTATCATTAATCATACCTTACATTTCACTGCGTCAGTACCTGCTAGATTACGTGAAAAATCAGGTATAAATTTTAGGTATACGATTCGTGAATCAGCAAAAACAGACAAAATCAACTGACTTTGTCTGTTTTATGCTAATCAGCTTATTTTTCCGCTTTGGTTTCGATAGGCGGAGGGAGAGGTTCCAACATATTTCTTAAACTTTCGATGAAAATAGTCAACATTTGCGTAGCCGATCTGATCAGCCACCTCATAGACCTTACTGCCCTTTTGCAAAAGCTGCTTCCCTGTCTCAATTCTTACTTTATCAAGATACGTGTTAAAATACTCTCCCGTATAATTTTTAAAAAGCTTTCCTAAATAGGCACTGTTATAATTAAATACCTCTGCTAACGTTTCTAATCGCAGGTTTTTATTGTAATGCTTATGAATTAAATCAATCATTTTCTTAATCTGAGTGTCCGTATTGCCATTATCCAATACACCGATTATTTCATTGAATTGGTTTATTAAAAATTGTTTTACACTCGGTAAGGTTGGTAATTCATAAATTTCAGCCGCCCGGGCATGAATGGCCGTCAGACTCTGATCATTTTTATTAGAAAGCAGCAATTTATTTAATATGTTTGTATAAAGTTGAATAAATCCTTTTTTGATTTCCATTTCGGTCATTCTGCAATGAACCATCTCTTCTGCAAGTTCATCAATCATTTTCTCAGCCGTCTTACTGTTAATCGATTCAAAGGCATATTGCAGACGACTGACATACGATTCGAGCGCCAATATACCTTTTTCGTCTGTTTCTATCATCCACTGATCCGAAAGATTACTTTTATCCATCACCAACCCTTTTTCAAAATAAAAATGATGTGTTAAGAGCATTGAAGCGGTTTGAAACGATTGGTAAATGTGTGATAGAGGAACCTGTTCCCCTATTGCGGCAAAAAAGCTATCGCTGCCAATGCTAGCTGCCAGTTCTTTATATAGATTCTCTTTAGCATGTTTGGACGTATAGGATTGCCTCAAGAGAACACCAATTTCATAATTGTTGGTGAAAACATACCCCTTTTCAGTAAATTCAAATAATTCTTTTGCTGACTGTTTCAAAAAACTAATGTCAGAATGAGCTGCTGGTGCAGTCACCTTCAGTAAAAGAACCTGAAACTTTCGTTGTACATGACTAAGTTCTTCATATATAGGCAAATATTCTTTATTCAAGGGAACGTCAATCTCTTGGCATAAAGCCGTAATCAGTTTTTCTCTTTGCTGAATTTTTTCTTCCGTTTCAAGCTGCTTCAATTTTTTTTCGTCTGCTAATTTTTTATAAATCGTTTGTAAATAGAGAATCAACTCATCTTCATCGAGCGGTTTTAATAAATATCCGTCTACATGGCACCCCATAGCTCTTTGTGCATAGGTAAAGTCTGCATGTCCACTTAATATAATAAAATGAGTGTGCCGGTTCTCTTTCCGTATTTTTTCAATTAGTGTGATTCCGTCCATTTCAGGCATACGTACATCAACAATCATTAAGTCGGGCTTATATTCTTGATGTTTTTCAAAACCTTCACGGCCATTCTGCGCGATATTAATTATCTTGAATCCATATGTTTCCCAAGCAATAAGTGTTCGGAGTCCTTCTCTTATCATTGGCTCATCATCAACAATGATTACTTCAAACATCTTACTTCCTCCTCTAGTGGAATCATAAATTGAATGCACGTACCTGTCCCTTTTTTCGACGTAATTTGAAGACCGCACCTTTTCCCATATGTAAGAACTTGCCTTTGGTGTACATTACGTAAACCAATGCGAATCCCCTCGTCTTCCTCATTTATAAATTGAAGAATTTCCTCCAGCCTTTTATCCTCAATCCCTATTCCATTATCCGTCACGGTTACTTGCACATAGCACCCGGACACTTTTGTTAGAACGACTACCTTTCCTCCTGTTTCTTTATTATCCAAGCCATGAATCACTGCATTTTCAACCAACGGCTGAATCGTTAGTGGATTTACGAGAATGTTCTTTGAGTCAGGGTCGATGTCTAATTCATATACAAGGCGGTCTTTATATCGGAATTGCTGAATTTCCAAGTAACAGCGTACTGTTTCGATTTCATCCCAAAGAGGGATTTTGCTGCGTCCTACCTCAAGACTCTTTCTCATTAATTTACCAAGCCTCTTAACGACATCCGCCACTTCATTTACACCCTCTATATGTGCCTTCATCCGGATTGACTCCAGCGTATTAAATAAAAAATGCGGATTAATCTGACTAGCCATCATTTTAAACTTGCTTTCGTTTTGGCTTAACTGAAGAATATTTTTTTGTCGATTCGTTTCATGTACCTGATCGATTAACTGTCGCAAATTAGCAACCATCTCATTAAATTGATGCGAAAGCTGTCCAATTTCATCGTTTCCATCGATTACAATTTGAGTATTCAAGTCACCTTTTGAAACGTTGTTAATTTGGGTGCCGAGGTTGGAAAGACGCTTTGTGAACAGATTGCTGACTAATATAATGATAAGCATCGCTGCGAAGAAACCAGCGATTGTTACCGAGATCCCAAATAAACTTAATGAATTTGCATCTTTTACAATCTCTTTATTAGCTGAAATAGAAACAATTTTTAATTGATTCTCACTCTGCTCAGGAAATAAGTCATCCATTATAATTTGGGAAGGCTCGCCCTCAAGCACTCCTTCATAAATAGAACTTTCTTTCTCCTTCATGTTATCAATCAAATGATTCAACTGTTTACCAATTTTATTTTTTGGTTAGAGGCAACCACCGTGTTATTGTCATCTATAAGCATGGTGAGAAATGCTTCTTGATTTAATATCCAGTTTAATTGACTTGGGTTAATAGTAATAACCAGCATCCCAAACGTATTATAGTCTAAAAAGTTAATACGTCTGACTAGACTTAAATAAGGTTGATCATTTTTTGTTTCATCTTGTGTATAAAACCAACGAATATAGCCTGCTTCTTTCTCAGCCGCTTGAAACCATTGTCTTTTTTTAATTTCTGCGTCAGCAGGAATAAAGTCCCAGTTATTAATCAATGTAGGATTATCCATATACAAACGAATTTTTGAGATTTCTGGATAATACTGAAGATAGTAAGAAAACTTATCATAATCACGATAGGCATTTACTACTTGATAGGTCGACTTGAACTGTGTATTTGCCAAGGTGCTTAGCTGCTGGTCAAATTGAAGTCCATCTGAAATATAGATAGGAACTTTTAAGACTTCAGCTGTTCTTTTTTTACCCTTTCTACATTCGTGAGTGATTGATCTACTGCATCCAAAATGGCATTTTCTCTTAATTCATACGTTAGAAAAAATGCCCACTATCATAATGGGAATTAACACCGATACAATCAACATCAAGATCAGCTTATCCCGCATGTTCATATTATTAATTCGTTTTAACATAAAAGATTGCATGAGAGATTCTCCAACTTTTTTTAGTAAGCGCTTTCGTTAATTATATCTTACTGCAATATAATTAAAATAGGGAAAAATAGGGATATATATAATAACTTTTCATGTCAAAATTAGTGAATGACTATATTTAATATCAGAATATATTATTTTTTTTAATTACTCTCTTTATCATTGTCCTTTCTTCATGCAATATTTTTTCCTCAAACACCAACATCTACATTTATTTATTAATTTGGTTCATATTCCTATATCCTGCCTATGCGAATACCTTGATACAACAGTTTGTGAATTCACACACAATAAACTTAGACATTTCGAACTATATTATCGTCATTCATTATAAATATGGGAAAATATTTGTTTACAGCTTAGAACATTTAAAGTATTATTTATTTTATCGCTTTAAAGGGGTTGTGTTATTTTGAAGGAGAATATGGAGATTACAGTCGACATGTTAGTAAGTGTTTATACTGATTTAACTAAGAAATTGGCTAACACTCGGTTTAAAGCATTCGCCAGCCATTTGAGAAATCATGAGTTGACGCTCAATCAATATTCAATATTAAGTTATATCGAACGGGAGAACGCATGCTCATCGATTCAATTGGCACAGCATTTAAACTTAAAAGCAGCATCGATCACGTATTTAGTCGATGCGTTGGAGAAAAAAGGCTTAGTTAAGCGTGTAAACAACCCTGAAGATAGAAGAAGTCAACGCATTCAATTAACTGAGGATGGAACCAGCATCGCTTCTTACTCGGTAGATAACTCTTTTGCTATTACTTTTTTTGAAGACATGGATCAGGATGATCGGGAAATTCTTTATTTGATGGCGCGTATTATGAACAAGAGATTCAAAGAACCAACCTGACGATTAAACACCCTACTCGTTTCAATTTTTTTTAAGGAGAATGATACATTTGAAAGATTTATTAAAAATAAAAGTGGTTTGGAGACCTATTTGGATAATTGTGCTGATCATGTTAGCTATGGTTAGCGTATATTTACCTGTCTTTAAAGGCGCCGACCAAAATTTAACCGATTTCCCATTAATTATTGTTAATGAAGATAAAGATTTTTCTGAACAAATCGATGGGAAAAAGATTTTTGCATCCATTCCTCAATCTCAAGACGGACATTCGTTGAAATGGATGTCTGAAACAAGCGAGAAAAAAGCCAGACAGGCTATCAAAGAAAATAAAGCAAATGGCGCCTTGATTATTCCGGCCAATTATTCTAATCAAATTACTAAGATTCACGATGCCTTATTGTCCGGGAAAGAGCTACCGAAAGCAGTAGAGGTTAAAATCTTGCTCAACGAAGGCGGCGGACAGCTTGTCTCATCGATAGCTCCTTCCATTCTTCAATCATTGGCCGCTTCAGCTTCAGCGGATATTAGCGGTGAGCTAAAGCAAGAATTGATTAAAGCTAATAAACAAGTTTCTCCACAAGCCGCCAATTTATTAGAACGGCCCATTACCACTACATCCTCAAATGTTCTTGGCCTTCCTAAGGACCTAAATAAAGGAATGACCCCATTCGTGTTGGTGCTTATTGCATCTATTACTGGATTTATGGGGACGCAAATGATTAATGGGTATATGAGTAAAATAAGTGAGCGAATGAGAGAAAGAGGCCTAGCCCTTAGTTCATTAACTGTCCAACTAACCGAAATGCTTCTAGGCGTTATTTTAATGATTCTAACGTCATCCGCATTAATGGTTGTTGTATTTGGATTCTTTAATAGCAGCCATTCAATAAGCGTCTGGCCGATTTGGTTATTCACGATTTTAGGTACACTTACAATGTTTTTCATGTTCAAAATGCTGAGTCTATTTTTTGGAACATGGGGAATTCTGGTGATGTTCCCGATAAACATTTTAGGGATTTTCGGAAGCGGAGGAGCAGTCCCATTAACAGGTTTACCTGATTTCCACCGTTTTGTAAGTACTATCTTACCTACTCGTTATATAGAAGACGGTTTGAAATCATTACTTTATTTCAACGGAAATATGGAAGCGGGTCTTGACACAGCTCTTTGGTTCCTTTTTAGCTACTTGGTGGTGTTTATCGTTATCTGCCTTAGCTTTACTTATCGTACCCATAAAAAAGAATCGGCTGCACAAAATGAACCGTCACCTTCTGGAATACAAGCTAGTAAAGCAGAAACGGAAGAACAATCGAATCGTGTAGTTCAAACAAGTACTCCTATTTCGAGGGAACTAGTGGAAAAGACACCTTCAACCCAATCTGTTAAAGCAACTATGATTTCTTTATCTAAAAACCAAAATGACACAGATGATGATTGGTATCGTCAAGCGCTTCTTAACTTTACCGTCCAGGAGTCTAACGATACCACTCAAAATGGCATGAATGATGATGTATTTCGTCAAGCTTTAATCATGATTAATAAACAAAACTAGTGTCCCTTTGAAAATCGAAAGTAATGGAGGTATGTTTGTGAATATTTTAGTTGTATATGATAGTGAAGGCGGACATACAGAAGCCTTGGCAAAGGCTATTGCCCTCGGTGTAGAAAAAACGGAAAAAGCAACAGTATTAATCCAACATGTTAATGAAGCGGATGTACGTGAGCTACCAAATATGGATGCAATTATTTGGGGGTGCCCTGGTCATTTTGGATCCATAAGTGCAGGTTTAAAAGCATGGATTGATAAGCTGGGCTATCTTTGGGCTAAAGGACAATTGATTAATAAAGTTGGGGCCGTATTCTGCACAACTGCAACCACACATGGTGGATTAGAAGCTACCCTATTAAACCTAATCACCCCTATGCTTCATCAAGGGATGATTATTACCGGTTTACCAGGGAACATTCCAGAAAACGCCCTATATGGTTCGTATTATGGTGTAGGCATTTCTTGCCCAGTAGAAAGTGAAGTACTTATAACCGAACAAGATAAAGCACTTGGGATGGCACTAGGAAAGCGTGTCACTGAATTAACGAAAAAAATGATATAAAGGAAAGAGGCTGCCGAGTCATTTCTATGACTCGGCAGCCTCTTTTTACTTTGCTATTCAGCCACCATCCATGCCAATTGAATCTCCCCTTTAAACACCAGGTAAAGATCATGAATGCTATCTTGTTCTACAGCTATTTTTTCTTCGACCGTGGTCCAAGCTTGATAACCTCCGGTTGGTGGAATTGTGCATGCACACAATAAGGGGCCGGTGACTGAATCTCTGCGAACTTCAAGCTCAGCTTGTTGCCCTCCGTTTGCCGCTCTAATTTTTATTGTTTTATAGTGCTTGCTAAGCTCTACTTCATGAAAAGTTATCCAACTTTCCCCGTCCTTGTTTCTAATTGAATGACCGCCTTCCGTACATTCAGCTAAAAACACTTCCTGATAATCATCATAATTTATTGCATTTACTCGATGACTGATACTTCTAGGCGGAATTTGTTCTCCTGCCACCGTGAATTTCTTCTCGAGAATGATTGTTTGTGATGAGCTTCCAATCATAATGGTATAACGACCATCCTCGACACAATATCTATCTTGAGTTACATCCCAAAAAGCAAGATCTTCAGCGTTCAGTTCAAATGTAACCTGTTTACTTTCACCCGGCTCAAGCGAAATCCGTTTAAAGCCTTTTAATGTTTTAAGCGCCCGTTTTACTCTTGAACGGTCTGCACGTACATAGAGCTGAACAACTTCATCCCCTTTTCTTTCACCGTTATTCGTAATACTGACTGTCACGGTTAGTTTTTCATCTTTTGTCATCGATTCCTTTGTAAGCTGTAAATCCCGATAACTGAATGTTGTATAAGATAAGCCATGACCGAAAGGATAGAGCGGTTTTGAATCAAAGTATTGATACGTTCTCTTCCCTTTAATAATGTCATAATCCATCAAATCGGGAAGCTGTTTAATCGATGAATACCACGTCATATTTACTCTGCCTGCAGGATTATATTCTCCAAATACTACATCTGTAACTGCACGGCCAAGTTCTTGCCCTGCATGGGAGGTATACAGAACCGCTGGTACATGTTCCTGAATCCAATTCACTGCAAATGGATAGCTTCCGACCATCACGACCACCGTATTAGGATTTACTTTCATTACTTCCTGAATTAAGGTTTCCTGTTGCGGCGGCAGAGTAATATCTTCACGGTCAACACACTCTTTTCCATTGATAAATGGATTATTTCCAACAAACACAATCGCCGTTTCAGCACTCTTTGCAGCTTCAACAGCTGTTTCAATACCGTTCTCAACTATTTCTATACTAAAGTCTATACATTCATTTCCTTGAACGAGTAACGAGCCAATTTCATCCATACTTATTGGCTTTTGATCCCATGAAAATAGCTGAATCCCCTCGTTTACCGTCTTTGTATGAAAAACTTCCTTTACAAACCAGCCTTTTGCTTCAGCGGCACTCGCCGTTAAGCAGCCGTCATCATCAATCGTTACAAACAGATGGTTACTCTCTGCGCGCAGCGTCTTATTGCCCCAGCCCCAGTCGGTATAAATGAATGTCTCAGTTTCAGCTTCAGCTTCATTACATACTAACCGTTTTGTTTCAGGATCGACCATGATATATTGACCATTCAACTTTGAACGAAGCTTGATTCGATTACTGCCATCACAATATAAGACTTCACCATCAAGCTTTTGCTGAATCCCTGCAAGAGGCGTAATCATATAGGGAGGGGTCCCGCTGTACCAATCCGTATATACTTCATTAGCAAGGGGACCCAGTACGGCGGTTTTTTGTTTGGTTAATGGGAGTAACGAGTCATTCTTTAATAACACAATTCCCTCTCTAGCGGCGGTTAATGAAAGACTAGCATTCTCTTTTGAAGCAAGCTTTTCTTCTGGGATGTTACTGTATGGGTTTAGTTCGTCTGGGTCGAACTCACCGAGACGAAAGCGGACTCTAAATGTATTTCTTAACGCTCTATCTAAATCCTCTTCCTGAAGATAGCCTTGTTCTAATGCATCGCGAATAGCCCGAAGCGAGATATCTTGGTCATCCGTTATACTATCAATACCATTTTTAATTGATAGTGCGACAGCCATTGCATATGATTCTACATAATGGTGTTCATTGACCGAACCTAGAACATCGCCTGCATCACTAACAACAAATCCGTCCATGCCCCATTCCTGTTTAATGATCTTATTTACTTCCGGATTCATGTTACACAACGTTCCATTTACGGCATTGTATGCCGTCATAATGGATTGAGCTTTTCCTTCTTTAATCTGCATCTCAAATGCCTTCAAGTAATACTCTCTCATATTACGAGGATCGATACTTACCGAACATTCGCCGCGATCCACTTCATTATTGTTTCCTAAGAAATGCTTCAATGTAGCTGCTGCTTTTAGATATTTTGGATGGTCGCCTTGCATCCCTTTGATGAGCTCCGTCGTCAGTCTCCCTGTTAAATATGGATCTTCTCCATAGGCTTCTTCGGTCCGCCCCCATCTTGGATCTCTTTCCATATCTACTGTCGGTGCCCAAATTGTCAAACCGTTTTTTTCAGGATCCTGCTGGTAGTAAATTCGTGCTTCATCTGCAATCACCGAGCCTACTTTCTTCATTAATTCTTCATTCCAAGTGCAAGCTAACCCGATATTCTGTGGAAAAACCGTTGCTTTTCCAAGCCATGCAATCCCATGCGCGCCTTCTGTACCATGCTTATATTTACGAACCCCTAGTCTTGGAATCTCTTCTTGATATTGACACATAAGATTAATCTTTTCTTCAAGTGTGAATAGAGACACTAAATGATTAACACGATCCTCAAGCAATGCCTCAGGATTTTGAAAAAGATAGGTATCTGTGTGATTCATAAGTTTCCTCACTTTCTTTTCCTGAACATAGTATAGTAAAGCGCTTTCTTTTATACTCTATAACTCTTGCATAACGGGTTTAGCAGATTGCTGGTAAATCGCTTTTTGGGCCAGCCGGTAAAAGAACATGAAAGATAAAAAGGCGGTAATTGAACCGATAAAAAACGGAAAAAGAAAAGTTAACGTGGTACTGATATATACAATCACTCCATTCACCATAACAACTCCGAGAACCGAAAAGGGTCTTCCTACTGCAAGGATGAACGAGTTCTTCACTGATGTTAAAAAAGGAACTTCAAAGTGCACATTGTAAGAAAAAAAGTAGACAGTCCAGGTAAATAAAATCATGGTAAATAAACTATAGATCACAACTGCTAATCCAGGATTCTCATAAACAAATAAATAATAATTCATGGCCCATCCGATCCATACTAAGCCAAATACCACTCCGCCAATCATACTTCTCAGATAATTCTCTTTATAACAGGTTAAAAAGGTTGTGAAAATCGGAATTTCTGCATCCCCCATCACCCATTTTCTTACCACCCCAAACAAAGCGGTTGTGGCAGGAAATAAGATAAATGGGGCTAACACAGCGATCGTTAGGGTCAGCACAAGTAAATCAGATAGATCAGCCGATAAGAAATTCATCCCCACTAGAACGATTGGGACATTGAATAGAAGCCAAATTAAATTGGTTAGCAAGAACCGTAAAACCCAAACCGATACTTTGTAAAAACCGCCCATCATATTGCCCAATTCCATTATGAACTCCTCCCTCTATGCAAGTCTGATTCTATTTCCATCTTAAAGTGCAAGGCTTTCCTGCTGTTAATGCTATCTTCCATTCATTAGGCTGGTTTGACTCACCTAGTAAACTCCATTCTTCATTATTTCTAAATAGACTAATGACTATTTCCTGATTAATTTCCGATGTGATTGTAAGTTCTATGTGTCGTTTCTCAAGGTCCCACTCAAAGGAATTAACATAGATTTGCCCCCGGCAACGAGTACCTGTTATTTTCCCTCGCGTGACAAATGTGGGAAGTGCAGGTAAAAGATCAATCTTTCCCGGTAAAGAGAAGAGTAATAAATTGTGAATTAACTCAGGGATACTTCCGTTCGCATCTACATTAAATACGTTATATTCATCATAATGAGCCGTCATGAGACTGGGGTAAATTGCTCCGCCTGCTGCCATCATCCGTAAAATATCCCATACCGTATCCCCCATGCCAAGTCTTGCAGCTGCTAGTCCAGCATGCATTCGCCCATGTGAAGAAGTATCTGTACTCGGATTATATAGCCAATGTTCCATTTTCTTCTGCAGGGCAATGGTTGATGCCTCCCACAGTTCTGGTGTTTTCTCTTTAGAAAATTCATAGCTTTGGAAAAGAGGATAGAGATGGGAAAAATGCCGGTGGTTATAATTATCCTCATGATCCCATACCGCCCATTCCTTCAAGGCTCCCTCTTCATTGATCAAATAAGGCGGGAGTTTTTCAATCATATTCCTCCATTTAGGAATAGACTTCTCTTCTACCCCAAGTAATTGGCATGAATCGATTAAATGCGTCAACACTTCTTTTGCAACAGCAATATCCTGGGTACTATTGGCCGCTATCCCATTTTCAGCTGAATAAGAAGGATTAAACAGATAGCTGCCCTCTTGGTCTTCATAAAGGAAATCTTCATAAAACTGTACCACTTCTTTTAATAAGGGCACGGTATGATCCTTTAGGAACTCCTGATCCCCAGTATATAGATAATAATCATAAAACCAATGGGCAAGCCACCCCGCTCCGCACGTCCAAAAAGCGCCGAAAAAGGTATCACACTCCCGGTCCCCCCAGCTGGAATCTCCCCAATGCAAATGTTTTCCGCTAGTTGACGCACGAATTCCAGATAAAATCCCTCTACAGCCAAAAAGCATACGTGCATTATAGCGAAAGTCTTCTAGAAACGATTCTATCAAGGTAACAAATGGTTTCATTCCTTCCATCATATTTCCACTGAATACCGAAGCCATTGCCAACTGCAGATTGGTATCCAGTGTATAATCAGAAGACCAGGAAGGATTCCAGGTCCCAGTCCATATCCCCTGAAGGTTGGGAGGTCTTAGGCCCGCACTCGAAATAAACATATACCTGCCAGCGTCAAACAGCTTTTCTACCAGAGCCATAGACACTTCTTTTTCGTTTCGAACAGCAGCTAACAATTCATCCGTGCTCCAGCTTCGCTTCTCACCACCGTCCAGATCCAAGGAGACTCTATTAAAAAGGGCGCCATGTACATTTATATGTGAGGCTTTCAATTCCTTATAACTACCGTCTAGTTCTTCAAAGTTTACCAAGTAAGTTTGGCTTCCTTCAGCAAACGGGATGATTTTCATCATCACTAGTATTTCATTCGCACCAGAAACAGTCATCTGATTTGGATCAGTCACAAGTTCACCCTCTATAGGACTGATTTTAACAAAACTATCATACCCTCCTCTCCCTTTGGTATATAAATGTCTGCTTATAATCATGTCGTCTTCATACCTGATTGAGACTTCCATACCAGGATGATTAATCTCTTCCATTCTTAACGCTACTAGCGGCATCGGCTCATTACTAGTAATAGACATAACAATCATCTTGTCCGGCCTGGAAGCAAACAGTTTTCGTTTAAACTCAACTTTCCCCTCTCTCCATGAGGAGATGATTTCCCCTGTTGAAAAATCGACACCTCGAAAATAGTCTTCGATTGTATCGACAGGAGCTTGATCAATTTCGAGAAAAAAGCCTGGATGAAAGGAATCTGTATGGACGATGGTATGACCGCGTTCTTCTCCTTTTTTGATGAAAAATTCATGTGAAGCAAGATAGCCCTCGTTCCGGCTGATTCGACGAACTTCCTCCAAACAATCTGACATATCAGGCATATCCTGTTTAGCATCAGCCGGTAAAAATAATTCAGCATGATTCACGACTACCTTCTCTTTGTGTGGTAGTCCAAAATGCATGGCACCCATTTCTCCATTTCCCGTTACATTGGCGGATTCCCATATTTCCGCCGGTTCCGTACTGTACGCACCATGTTTCGCATACATACCCTCTCACCTCCCTTGCCACCTATTTTTTCACAATAATTCGGACATCTTTAGCTGCTATCTCTACTGCATATTGATAGTGTTTTTTCGATACTAAATCGATATATTCATCAGCTAATTCAATTCTTTCTTCCTTTTCATTATGGTTTAAAATAAAGATGAGTTCCTTATCATTTTTTATTCTTTTCGTCACCTCAACTCCCTTAGGTACAGCTTTTCCTAATACCGGTTGAATTCCGCTTTCCTCACAAATTGAGCGAATATAATCATCTAAGAAAGACTGCTCTGGGCTTGAAGCAATATACCAGGCACTGCCTTTGCCAAAGGAATGTCTAGTCACACATGGTGTACCTTGATAAAAATCTTGTCCATACACTGCCATTACTTCCGCCCCTTCAGTATGAAGAAGGTCACAAAGTAACGAACAAGAATAATGCGTATTCCCTAACACGCTGTTTTCCTGCATCACGATTTCATTGGTTCGTCCGGGCGGCAGGGCATCAATCTCTTCTACCCAAATTCCTAGAATCTTTCTTAGCTGACCAGGATACCCCCCTGTAATCACAAGGTCATGTTCATCAACAATCCCGCTAAAAAATGTGGTGACAAACGTTCCACCTTCAGCTGTATATTCTTCTATCTTTTGTGCAAAACCATCTTTTGTCATGTACAGAACAGGAGCGATGACTAGTGAATATTGATCAATTGGATCATCCACACCAATCATATCCACCTGAATATTTTGTTCATAAAAAGCTTGGTAATATTTCGATACCTCATCAAAATAATTCAAATCCCGGCTCGGTCCGCTTGATAACTCTACCGCCCACCAATTGTCCCAATCAAACACAATGGCTGCTTTCGCCTGAATACGCGAATTGATAATCTGATCACCAAGAACGGTTAACTCATGGCCGAGCGCAGCACATTCTCTAAATACCCTTGTATGCTCATGACCGACATGATCAATGACCGCACCATGAAACTTTTCACAGGCACCAATGGATCGGCGAATTTGAAAGAACATTATGGTATCTGCTCCCCTAGCAACGGCTTGATAACTCCAAAGCCGCATGACACCAGGCCTCTTTAAGGCATTATAAGGCTGCCAGTTTGTGACACTTGGTGTCTGCTCCATTAACATGAACGGATCACCTTGTTTTAAACCGCGCATTAAATCATGCTTCATCGCCTCTTGGCTGATTTGAGAATCTACCGATGGGTAACTGTCCCAAGAGATAATATCCATATATTTCGCCCATTTTTGATAATCTAATTGTTTATATGCACCCATTAAATTAGTTGTTACTAATACGTCAGGTGTGAATTTTTTCAAGGCATTATACTCCATTTTGTAGCATTCTAGCATACTATCTGAATTAAACCGGCGATAATCCAATGAAATGCCTTGGAACGCGGTATAATCATAGCTGCCTAAATGTTCGCTTAAATTATTGGGAAGGACGATTTCATCCCAATCATAGAAGGTATGACCCCAAAACGAAGTATTCCATACTCGATTTAGCTCTGCTAACGATTGGTATTTATTCTTCAGCCAAACGCGAAAAGCTTTTTCACAATTATCACAATAGCAATCCCCGCCATATTCGTTCGAGACATGCCATAGCACAAGAGCTGGGTGATTTTGATAACGTTCTGCCAGTTTTTCTGCTAATTTCGTCGAATACTTTTGAAAGGTCGGGCTATTAGGACAGGAGTTATGCCGCAATCCGAATTTCCGCTTCCTTCCATCAAAGTCAACCCGAAGAACATCTTCATATTTGGCTGCCATCCAGGCAGGATGAACGGCCGTACTTGTGCCAAGACAAACATTTATCTGTTCTTGTTCCAACATATCCATTACTTGATCGAGCAGACTAAAATCATACGTGTCTTCATTAGGTTGCAGGATCGCCCAAGCGAAAACATTAATCGTCATAATATCAATATCCGCAAGCTTCGTAATCCTCATATCCTCTTTCCAAATTTCCTCTGGCCACTGCTCTGGATTATAATCTCCTCCAAAAGCAATTTTTTTTATTTTTTCATGAATCATTCAGGTTTCCTCCTCACCTAATAGAAAGCGCTTACCATCTTGTCGTTAGAGAGTAATCTCAACGATATTCTCCTCTGCCTTAAGGACAATCCCGTCGTTTGTAACTTCTGTGATTCCACTGCTCACCGATGCTTCTGTGATATTTCTTAATAAAACAGAATAATTTTTCACCGTCTCACTCACTTTGAACACGATTGTATTCCCTTCTCGCTTTGCTTCTGCCCAGCCCGTTTTTATTCCCGTATTACTATATAAATCCGTAGAGATAAGCGAACCAGCTGCTAATTCAAAAACATGAAAAGTAACGTCAGAAAGATAATCATAATCAGCCGTGCTTTCTACCGACCCGACCGCAATTATGGAATTTTCTTTAGCCATCAATGGCAGTGTCAGATAGCCATGTTCCTCTGTGTGCCATTTTTCTCCCTCAACTACCTGATTGGTTAAGAAGTTCGTCCATTTGCCTTTAGGAAGATAGTATTTTACGATGCCTTGGTCATTAAATATAGGAGCCGCTAATAATGAATCGCCAAGCATGTACTGTCTATCCAAGTAATGACAGGTTTCATCCTCAATAAATTCTAGTACCATCGCTCTCATCATCGGTACCCCTGTAAGAGTAGATTCACAGGCAATGCGGTATAAATAAGGCATTAAGGTGTTTTTTAATTTTGTAAACACACGCGTAACATCAACGGCTTCTTCATCATAAAGCCATGGAACCTTATATTCTGTATTGCCATGATAACGACTATGAGAAGACAATAAACCAAATTGCGTCCAGCGTTTGTATAGATCTGGAGTGGCTCCTTGTTCAAATCCAGCAATATCATGACTCCAGAAACTAAATCCTGATAAACCAAACGATAACCCGCCGCGTAATGATTCAGCCATGGACGGGTACGTTCCCCAGCAATCCCCGCCCCAGTGTACAGGAAGCTTCTGACTGCCGACTGATGCCGAGCGGGCAAATAGGGCTGCTTGACCTTTGCCTGCCTTCTTTTCTAATAAATCAAATACGACTTTGTTATATAAATAGGCATAATAATTATGCATTTTCTTAGGATCAGATCCATCATAATAACAGACATCGGTCGGAATTCTCTCGCCAAAGTCCGTTTTAAAAGAATCGACCCCCATATCAATCAATCCTGCCAATTTATGCTCAAACCAGCTGCTCGCTTCCGGGTTTGTGAAGTCTACAATCCCTAAACCTGCCTGCCATTTATCCCATTGCCATACACTTCCGTCAGTCTTTTTGAGAAGGTATCCTTTTTCACTTGCTTCTTTAAACAGTGGTGACTTTTGAGCAATGTACGGATTAATCCATAGACAGATTTTCAAACCTTTTTCTTTTAGTCTCATCAGCATTTTCTCCGGTTCTGGAAATACCCGGTCATCCCACAGAAAATTACACCATTCAAATTCCTTCATCCAAAAACAATCAAAATGAAAAACATCTAACGGAATATCTCTTTCTTCCATTCCATTTATAAATTTTGTTACCGTTTCTTCATCATAATTCGTGGTAAACGAGGTGCTTAGCCATAAACCAAATGTCCATGCAGGCGGGAGACTTGGTTTTCCAGTCAATACCGTATACTTTTCTAAAACCTGCTTTGGTTCAGGACCATTTATAATGTAGTATTCTAAACTTTCACCTTCAACGCTGAATTGTACTTTTGACACTTTTTCTGAACCAACCTCAAAGGAAACTCGTTCAGGGTGATTAACAAACACCCCATACCCTTTATTACTGAGATAAAAGGGAATATTTTTATAGGCCTGTTCACTTCCAGTTCCACCGTCTTCATTCCAGATATCAACGGTTTGACCATTTTTCACAAATGAGGTAAACCGTTCACCCAACCCATAAATTAATTCACCCACATCCAAGGAAAGCTGTTCACGCATAAAGACTTCCTTTTGGTCGGTCACGATATAACTCATTCCCATATCTCTGCTGCTTGCTAGTTGCTTTTCTTCATTATAGAATTCAAGTTTCCAATCGCCTTTTTTATGGAAAGCTGCGTGAAGGTTTCCGCTGGAGAAGAATAGTTTTTCTTCATTTTCTTCAATTTCTACAGGAACATCTTCTTTATGAAGCTCAAAATGCGGCCCTCTCTCAATCCCTCCAGAATGATGTGACAGCTTCACACAAATTACATCCTCCAAAGGGGATGATAATTCAACAGTCATCATTCCTCCGTCTAACGTTTTTCCTCTATGTATAATGGGCGTAAAAGGTGCATAAACAGTGAGACTTCTTTCCTTTTTCTCGACATCATATAATTCCATTGGATGTTCGAGCTTATATCCTTCTTTATTCAACCAGTTTCCATTACTAAATTTCATTGTAATCCTCCATTCTGTATATGCCTTTCTTAATTGTAACGTTCATTTCTTGAGTAAAACACCCACCTAATTGTTGAAAAAATCAGAGCAAAATTAGATTTATCTTAGTTAAAAAGAAAATGCTCAGAAGTTAGCCTCTGAGCATTTAGTCACATCGATTACTTATGCGGTCCCTTTAATAAAAGAGCGTTCTTTAAGATATATATCAAGATCTGGGTGCGTGCCTTTTAGAATTAAATCAGTGATAATCTGCGACAATATCACACTATAGACTGTCCCATTCCCGCCATAGCCTAATAAGAAATAGCAATTTGGGTAATCTTGATACATGCCTATTGTGGGCAAACCATCATGCGTTTCACCAAAGGAAGCCCCCCAATAATAGTCTGCTTTAACTTGTCCAGCTAGTTCAGGAAATAATTCCACCAGCTTATCGAGTAATTCATCTCGTTTATGAATAATCATGGAGTCACGTTTTTCACTATACCTTGTTTGTTCGTCAAGTCCACCAATGATAATCCGATTGTCTACCGTCTGTCGAGCATAGAGATAGGGACGAGCGGTTTCCCAAATCATCATCGCCTCTTTCCAATTTGCCAGATTCGCAACAGGATTGGTTGCTATGGCATAAGAGCTTACGACCTTTGCATTTTGCTCGTTTACTTCTTCCTGTGCCTCGTACCCAGTCGCAAATATTACATACTTTGCTTTAATTGAACAGCCATAACTCGTGAACAATTCAGTATGATTGTTTTTAAGGATTTTTCCGTTAATGTTTGTATGCCCATACACGCGAACCCCTTTATTCACTGCATATTGAATCAAGTCGTGTGCATGCTTAAACGGATTAATTTCTGCATCGTTACTTGTCACAAGTCCGGCAGATTTTGAAAAAGAAAACGTATCAGCGATTTCCTCCTTTGTGTAATAATCAACCGGGAAACCGTATTTTTTTAGATTTTGGTATTCTTCCTTCAACATCGGCACGTCTTCTTTACTGGACGCAAAATAAAGACTTTGTCTCTTCCGAAAATCTGAATCGCCATCCAAACTTGGAATCACTGTATGTTCTAATACTTTCATAGCCTCTAAACATAATTGAACATGACGTACTCCTGCCTTTTCTCCAAAACTATGTATATATGACGTTAATGTTTTATCATTGGTATATTGCAGCAATCCCGTATTTGCCATTGTGCTGCCTGCTCCGATGTCTCGTTTATCAACAAGTACGACATTCAGGCCCGTTTCTGCTAGAAAGTACGCACAATGGGCGCCTGATGACCCACTCCCCACAATACAGACATCACAATCAATATTCTCTGTAAGCTCCGGATAGTTAGGTGCATCCTTATATGTTTCACTCCAAAACATTTTCCCTGTCTTTAAGTCCATCATCCATTCCTCCTGAAATTCAGCTACCTTCCGTTATTCCCTCTTTTTGGTCTAAGTCAAACTTCCTAAAAGCTGAACAAAGAAAAAAGCCATTTCCTTAAAGAAATGGCTTCAGACTGTAGACAAACTCGGGTGGAAATCGAGTTTGTCTACAGTCTTCTTTTTTAGTTTTTAAAATGCGGCTGTTGATTGCAGTGAAAGGCGTTTCGCTTTCCGCGGGCGGTGAGCCGCATCAATGCTTACACTCCTGCGGGATCTCACCTGTCCCGCTGTTCCCGCAGGAGTCTTCACGTCAACACTCCAATCAACGGTCTTTCTAAATTTAATTTGGATTTTAGTCCGACGTTCAAATGGAAACACGTGCTACCCAAGAGCAAATTTAGGAGGAGATCAATCCAAATCGGGGGAATTACGAAGAAAACTCTTTCCGACAAATCCGTTCGAACAGGAAGAATCAAAGATTATTAAGTAGAACACAAGTGATCCTGAAAGCAGATACAATGTTAAAGATGGAAAACAGTACTTATTAGAGACTTAGTTGCCTTGATAAGCAGAGAAAATTCCATGAAATGTGTTAAAAATGCCAAAAGAGGTACGGAATGAACCATTCCGTACCTCTTTTGTCTACAAACTGAAACCATTTCCCTAAAGAAATGGCTTTTCGTAGAGTCGATCTTCCCAGTTATTTTTTCAAATGATATGGTACAGTCGTGACGATGACATTACGTTTATATAGTAAATACGCGCGGATCAGCAAACTTGATTGATTATGCAAGATATTATGCCAGTTCTTTTTTGGTATAAATTGAGGAATCATGACGGTCACTCTGTAATTCATTTCGCTCGCTTTATGTTCAATGGTATCAATAAATTTAGTTAGTGGATGAATAATGCTTCGGTAGGAAGAATGTAAGGTGACCAGCCTGATTTCTGGCTGCCACTTTTGCCATTTTTCTTCGAATTTCCGTTCATCCTCCCTTTCAAATGAAACATTTACCGCGATAATTTGATCCACTCCAAGTGATTTCGCATATTCAAGTGAATTTTCTACGACATGAGTAATGCCAGCGACCGGGATAATCATTACATTCCCCATGATTGGCAGACTTTCCGCACAATCCTTGATTCTCAGTTGTTCACCGACAGACTCATAGTGTTTCTTGATTTGGTGAAACCAAGTAACGATTAACGGAAGGAAGATAAACACGGGCCATACCTGAGTAAATTTTGTAATTAAAAAAATCAGCAGAACAAGCAGACTAATTAAAGCTCCCACTAGATTAATCGTTAATTTGATTTGCCACCCGCTAGGTTTTTCCCGAATCCACTTAACGAGCATGCCTGTCTGTGACAGCGTAAAGGGAATGAATACCCCGACCGCATACAATGGGATTAATTTCTCGGTATTTCCTTGAAAAGCTAGAATCAGCAAGATGGACATCGCACCAAGAAAGATAATGCCATTCGAGTATCCTAAGCGGTCTCCTCGAATGGAAAACATCCGGGCAATATAGTTATCCTTTGCCAGATTAAACGCTAAAAGCGGGAAAGCTGAATAACCCGTATTTGCTGCCAAGATTAAGATCAATGCCGTTGTTCCCTGAATGAAGTAATACAAATAACTACGTCCAAAGGTTTGTGAAGCAAGCTGCGAGACTATTGTTTCATTTTCTTTTGGTGAAACGCCATAATAGTACGCAAGAAAGATGACACCTGAAAAAAGAATCGCTAGTAAAATTCCCATTATAGTCAAGGTTTTTGCTGCATTTTTTGGTGCTGGATCTTTAAAACTTGGAATGGCATTCGAGATAGCTTCAACACCTGTCAATGCTGAACATCCTGATGCAAAAGCACGCATCAATAAAAATAAGGAAATACCAGCAACTGGTGTGCCGATGGGTGAATGGAGATTAGATGGTATATCTCCGGTAACTATCTTGACTATACCTGCACCAAGTAAAATGACTAAAGCAATGACAAATAAATAAACGGGATAAGCTAAGATCGACGCTGATTCTGTTATCCCTCGTAAACTTAAAATAGTAATGATAATGACGAGCAAAATGGCAATTAAAACGTTATAGGAATGAAGAAATGGCAGTGCAGAAGTGATAGCGTCCGTTCCCGCGGACACACTGACTGCTACTGTCAGAATATAATCGACTAAAAGGGAACCTCCGGCAATTAATCCCGGATTGATTCCAAGGTTTTCTTTAGAAACTACATAAGCTCCACCACCATGCGGATAGGCATAGATGATTTGCCTATAAGATAAAATCAGTGCTGCCAGTAAAAACAATACCCCGATCGCAATAGGGATCGAAAACCAAAACGCAACGGCACTAATTGTCATTAGAACTAATAATACTTGCTCCGGACCATATGCAACACTTGATAATGCATCGGACGATAAAATCGCTAATGCCTTTAATTTATTTAACTTTTGCTCTCCAAGCTCGGATGACTTTAAAGGGCGGCCAATTAAAAATCGTTTAATAGGGGAATACATGACTTACACCACCACATTCTGTAATATACCTGCGTTTTCAGACATAAAAAAAGCCCGCAAGGCATAGTAAATAGCCTTGTGGACTTATTATTTTCAGCTCACAAGCTTCACCCTTCCTCTCTTCATTACGCTTACGGAGTTAGCTGTCGGATTCGGGCCATAAGAGGAGCCCTACCTATATTAGGATTCACCCCATGCAGTAATCTAATGCATTCGATGGGTCCTCCGTTCTATTAAGATTCAGCGATAAGAAATATGAAACTGTTGATTATCATACTCCCGCTTATCCA
>NZ_AJTN02000210.1 GCF_000305495.1 Peribacillus psychrosaccharolyticus ATCC 23296
AGTGGACGGTGCAACAAATGTTACAGGAAAACTGATCCATGGAAAAGCACCTGGCCGATTTGCCGCCGAAATCATTAAAGAAACAATTGAAACCCTTTTACCACAAACCAATCTTGAGGGGATGCTGCAGGCAATTAATAAAAATATGCAGCAAGCTTTTAATGAATATGACCTCATTCAAGAAATTGAAAAAGAGAGATGGATGGCTCCATCTGCAAGTTTAATTGTTTATAGCCGCTTTTTTCATGAAGTCTGGCAGATCGGTGATTGCCAATTATTGATGAACGGTAAGCTATATAAAAATGAAAAGGAAATTGACAGCATTAGTGCAAATGCTAGATCGATGTACTTAGAAGCAGAAATAAAGAAGGGGAAAACGATAGAAGAGCTGCTGATCCATGATACAGGATGGGAATATATTCAGCCGCTTATTCAACAACAATATTATTTGCAAAATGATTCAGCTAATCAGTATGGTTTTGCAGTCGTAAATGGGTATCCCGTTGATCCTTCAGCTGTAAAAGTAATAAACGTACCTGCTGAAACAGAAGAACTCATTTTAGCTTCAGATGGATATCCCCTGCTAACATCTACATTTGAGGAAACGGAAGTGTGTTTACGAAAAATATTACAAGATGATCCCTTGTGTTTTAGGCAGTATAAATCATCAAAAGGACTGATCCAAGGGAATCGTTCCTTTGATGATCGACTTTATTTAAAAATACAGATTATGTAAAAAAGACAGCTGTTGTGAACCGAGCCCCGAAAGTTATTGTCTAACTTTTCGGGGTCACCTCATTGGTGGCTGTCTTTTCTTTGCGTTATTTTTCCTTGTTTGAATGAATTGCGGATATCCAGTCATGGACATAGTAATAATGTTTCTGATATTCTTTCAGTTTTTGCTGTACTTCCCAACACTTTCCCGACAAGACAATGCTTTTTTCTAAGACATACACCTTCATAAACAAGTACCTCCTAGTCTTAATGTGATAAAATGTATGGAAAAATATCTATTTCTAGAACAAGGAGTGGCTAAAATGAAGAAGTTTGAAGAAAAAACAGTGTCGAGTGAAACGCTTTTTAAGGGGAGGGTGATTAGTCTTCAGGTTGATGAAGTGGAATTGCCAAACGGAAAAACAGGTAAACGGGAAATTATCAAGCACCCTGGGGCAGTTGCAGTCATTGCGATTACTGATGAAGGAAAAATGATTATGGTTGAGCAATATCGAAAGGCGATGGAGAGGAGTCTTGTTGAAATCCCTGCAGGGAAATTGGAACTTGGAGAGGAACCGCTGCGGAGTGCTGAAAGAGAATTAGAGGAAGAAACTGGGTATGGAAGTGCTGAAATGAAGCATTTGATCTCTTTCTATACATCACCAGGTTTTGCTGATGAATTGGTACATGTATTTGTAGCAACTGGTTTGACAAAAAAAGAAAACCCGGCAGACTGTGATGAGGATGAATTTGTTGAAGTCATTGAGCTTACGGTGGAAGAAGCTCAGCGGTTTATTGAGGAAGGGAAAATTGCAGATGCGAAAACCGCGTATGCTGTACAGTATTTACAGCTGAAAAATGCGTTAGAGCACTAAATGATGAAGGACTATTATGTCGATCTTCATATTCATATCGGCAGGACACATCGGGGGAGAGCGGTGAAAATCACAGGAGCCCGTTCACTGACACTCCAGAATGTTTTAAAAACGGCTAGTGAACGTAAGGGCCTCGATATGGTAGGGATTATTGACTGCCATTCTCCGGAAGTAATCGAAGAACTAGAGCTGCTCATTGATAAAGAAGAAATGGTAGAGCTTGAAGAGGGCGGTTTGAAATTTGGACAGACGGTATTGATTCTTGGTTCAGAGATAGAGATCTATGATCAGTACTGCCAAGGTCCAATTCATGTTCTTGTTTATATGCCTACACTAGACGCAATGAAGGAATTATCAGCTTGGATGATGAGCTATATGAAAAATATCCATTTGAGTTCACAGCGGATATATTGTGAGGGCATCACGCTGCAAGAAAAAACAAAAGAGCTTGGCGGGCTGTTCATTCCAGCGCATGTATTTACCCCATTTAAAAGTTTATATGGGAAAGGTGTCGAATTCAGCCTGACTGAAGTATTTAATCCGAACCTAATTGATGGGATTGAATTAGGATTAAGTTCTGATACGACTATGGCCCGGGAAATTAATGAGCTGGATCCCTATGTTTTTTTAACGAATTCTGATGCACATTCACTTGCGAAAATTGCCAGAGAATATCAAAAGATGGAGTTGAAGCAGCCAAGCTTTCTTGAATTAGAAAAGGCCCTAAAGGAAGTAGAGGGAAGGAAAATTGCTGTCAATTACGGGTTGAATCCTGAATTGGGAAAATACCATCAAACGGTCTGCCGTAAATGCTTGCAGCCGGGAGCTGTAGGTTCACTGTGTTCAGTCTGTGGAAGTAAAAGCATTATTAATGGTGTGGCGAATCGGATAAAAGAAATCGCGGGTTTATCAGTGGAAAAATCAAATCGAAGTCGCCCAGCTTATGTCCATCAGGTTCCCCTTGATTTTATTCCAGGACTTGGTCCAAAAACGTTCGAAAGATTGCTCGCGGTATTCGGTACGGAAATGAATATTCTACATGAGGTAACGGTAAATCAGTTACAGCAAGTTGTTCCAGAGAAAACAGCGGTTTTTATCGATCTTGCCAGAAAGGGACTTTTGACCTTTACAGCCGGGGGCGGCGGTAAATATGGAAAAATCAAATCAACATAAATAGAAAGCGCGAATGCTTGGCTGTCGACTTACTCGACAGCCTTTTTTTAATGAGTTAATTACCTGTGGTTGTTTTCGCAAATATACAAGTATCACGAACGGAGCCAGCCACGCTAAGACTGTCTGAACGGAGGATACCTTCAAGCGTAAAACCTAATTTCTCAGGGATTCGGCGACTATCTTTGTTTTTTGAATCACAGCGGATTTCGACTCGTTTGGCACCTAACTGGTCAAAAGCAAAATCGGTCAGTGCCTTTGTAGACTCTGTGATATAGCCATGCTTGCTGTATTGGGTATCAATCCAGTAGCCTATTTCAAATTTAGGGATGTCCCAATTGATGCGGTGAAGGCCAGTTGATCCGATAAACACATCATCTTCTTTGCGAAAGATAAGGAAGCGCAAATCTTTACGCAGGATAAAATCCGCTTTTGACTGAATAAGATTCTCCTCAGTTTCTTCAATGGTCGCTACGGTTTTGGCAAAAGCCAGCCATTGCTTTAATTCCTGTTGTGATGCTTGGATTGCCGCATGGACGGCGAAGCTGTCCTCTCGTCGGCATGGACGAAGATAGATTCGCTCCGCTTCAATTACTTCTGGAAATTCTTTCAAAATGGCACTCATCTATATACCTCACTTTTAACAAAATAGTATGAATAGTATAACATATAGAACCGGAAATCTCATTCTAGAAAAGTTCACTGTCATAAAGAAAAGGATTCTACATACTATTTAGTAAGCAATCAATGGGAGGAAGATAAATGAAAAAAAAACTGCAGCCAAATTCGCCGTAAAACACGTAACCGATCATTCCTCACTATATCTGTTCATTACCGTTCTCTTTTTAATGGGGGTAATTTTTGGAGCAATACTAGTCAATAGTCTTAGTTTTACTCAAAAAGAAGATTTGTTTTATTATTTATCGCAATTTTTTGGACAAGTTTCAGAGAATAATATGGCCAGCAGCCAAGATATGTTCGTACAAAGTGCGGCTCATAATATAAAGTATATTGCAGTAATCTGGATTCTAGGGATTTCAGTCATTGGGCTGCCGGTTATCCTCATCCTTTTATTCTTAAAGGGGGTAGTAGTCGGGTTTACGGTGGGATTCTTAGTGAATCAAATGGGCTGGAGCGGATTTTTGTTATCATTCGTTTCGATTCTGCCTCAAAATATTTTGATTGTTCCTGTCTTTATTGTTATTGCTGCAATGGCTGTTTCCTTATCAATAAAAATGATTCGTCGAATTTTTCTGAAGCAGTCTAGAGAACCACTAAAGCCGTTTGTTTATCGGTACCTGTATTCTTTTATTACTGCTGTTATATTTTTGGTTGCAGCTGGAGCAGTGGAAGCTTATCTGTCACCACCACTTATGAAAAGCGTAGTTAGCCTTCTAAGTAAATAAGTAATGTCGGTATTGTAAAAAAAATCAATGAACTCTAATTGTATTTTGACACTTTTCCCTCTTTTGATATAATGGTAAGGATAGCGGCGCGGGAGGGAAATACAATGGAAAATAGAATTGAGAGAATTAAAAAGCAGTTGCACTCGTCCAGTTATAAACTTACACCCCAGCGAGAAGCGACCGTCCGCGTCTTACTTGAACACGAAGAGGATCATTTAAGCGCTGAAGACGTTTACCTCTTGGTCAAAGAAAAGTCGCCGGAGATTGGTTTAGCAACTGTATACCGGACTTTAGAACTTTTAACTGAATTGAAAATTGTTGATAAAATTAATTTTGGTGATGGAGTATCCCGTTATGATTTAAGACAAGAAGGAGCGGCGCATTTTCACCACCATCTTGTTTGTGTTGAGTGTGGCGCTGTCGATGAAATACAAGACGATTTACTTGAAGATGTTGAAGCAATTGTTGAACGTGATTGGAACTTCAAGATAAAAGATCATAGATTAACCTTTCATGGCATTTGCCATAGATGTCACGATAAACCAGATCTCGAATCAGAATCGGATACTGAATAATACACTTGACCTTTTCCCCGTGGAGAAGGTTTTTGTTTTTTTATTAAGTTAATAAGAGTGAGGTTTCATTTTTCTTCATGTATAAACTTGGACCAATCGGGCATAGATTGTAGAAAAGAGTTTATAAGGGGATGTTGGGATGAAAACCTCGGTTAATTTATTTTTTCAAATTATGAAGGTTTTGTTACTTTTTGTGTGCTTTACTGTTCTTTTTTATTTAGGAATGGTATGGTTAAATCAGGAATATGAAGGGTACCAGCGTTATAGCGAACCTAAAGGTGCAGCGATAAAAGTGATGAAGGCTGGGGACTCTGAAGAAGAAACCTGGCTGAGTAGATTGATGCTGCTTTATTTAGATGGGGAGTAATGTAAATGATAGATCATATAAGAGATTTTATCCACTTTTTAACAGTTGAGAAGGGCTTGGCTAAAAACACGCTTATCTCATATGAGCGGGATTTAAAATCATATTTAGCTTATATGAAGAATGTTGAACAGCTGAATACCTGGAATGAAGTCCGTCGGGCTTCAATCATTCAATTCCTAGCAAGGTTAAAGGATCAGGGAAAATCACCAAAGACACTGGCTCGTCACATTGCTTCATTGCGGTCTTTTCATCAGTTTCTTATTCGTGAAAAGATTACTGAACAAGATCCTACCATACATATAGAATCACCTAAACAGGAAAGAAGCCTTCCAAAAGTTCTTAGTATGGAAGAAGTGGAAGCCTTGCTCGAAGCTCCGAAACTTACGAATGAATTTGGATATAGGGATAAAGCGATGCTTGAACTCCTTTATGCCACAGGCATGCGTGTGAGTGAATTAATCAATTTAGATATGAGTGATATTCATGCGACAATGGGATTTGTCCGTTGTATAGGTAAGGGAAATAAAGAACGGATTATTCCGATTGGCCATACAGCACTTGAATCAATTGAGGAATATTTACTAAATGGACGAGTTAAGTTACAAAGTGAGCATAAAACAGATTCGCTTTTCTTAAATCATCATGGAAATCGGTTAACGAGACAAGGATTCTGGAAAATTCTTAAAAAACTTTCTAAGGATGCTCGTATAGAGAAAGAGTTGACTCCGCATACCTTGCGTCATTCTTTTGCTACTCATTTGTTAACCAATGGAGCCGATTTACGCGCCGTACAGGAAATGTTAGGTCATGCTGATATTTCAACAACACAAATTTATACCCATGTTACCAATGTCCGGTTAAAGGATGTGTACAAGAAGTTTCATCCACGTGCCTGATAGGATGATAGTTTAGAAGGAATAGAAAGAAATACTATTTTTTTCTATTTCTTTAGTAGGATAGGAGTTAATTATTGAAGAACCAATCGAAACCGTTTACAATGAAGATGTCAGACTTCCGACATCAAAAATCGGTTGAAAGTTTTTTAAGGTTAATTCACCTGTCTTAAGGGGAATATGAATTCTATAAGTTGTTTTATTAACGAGTATTATTAGGAGGTCAATTAATAATGAGAGAAGACAAAGCGTTTAAACGGATATTTGTAATCGTAATGGATTCAGTAGGAATTGGCGAGGCTCCAGATGCAGAAGATTTTGGAGATAAAGGCTCTGATACATTAGGCCATATTGCGGAGAGAATGAATGGGTTGAAGATGCCGAATTTAGGCAAGCTGGGCTTAAGCAACATCCGTCAAATCAAAGGGATCGAAAAAGCAGCTGCTCCACAAGCTTACTTCACCAAAATGAAGGAAGCCTCTAATGGAAAAGATACAATGACTGGTCATTGGGAAATTATGGGTCTTAATATCAGCACACCGTTCCAAGTATTTCCAGATGGCTTTCCGGAATTATTGATTCATGAGCTTGAAGCAAAAACAGGTCGTTCAGTTATTGGAAATAAACCTGCGAGTGGTACAGAAATTCTTGATGAATTAGGTGCTGAACATCTGAAAACGGGAGCACTGATTGTCTATACGTCAGCTGACTCAGTATTACAGATTGCTGCGCACGAAGATGTAGTCCCATTAGATGAACTATATAAAATTTGTGAAATAGCTCGTGAACTTACCATGCAGGATCAATTTAAAGTGGGACGGGTTATTGCAAGACCGTTCCTTGGCGAACCGGGTAACTTCAAACGGACATCAAATCGTCATGACTATGCCTTGAAACCATTCAATCGTACAGTCATGGATGAGCTGAAAGATAGTGGATTTGACGTATTAGCGATTGGGAAAATTTCTGATATTTTTGATGGTGAAGGTGTAACCGAATCATTGAGAACAGTTTCTAATATGGATGGTATGGACAAATTATTACAGACCATTGATCAGGACTTCACTGGCTTAAGCTTCTTGAACTTAGTTGATTTCGATGCGTTATTTGGACATCGCCGGGATCCAGAAGGTTATGGTAAAGCACTCGAAGAATTCGATGAAAGAATGGCCGAAGTGATTGAAAAAGTAACCGAAGATGACTTAGTCATCATCACTGCTGATCACGGAAACGATCCAATCCATGCAGGAACAGATCATACAAGAGAGTACGTTCCATTACTTATGTACTCAAAACGTTTTGAGCAAGGACAAGAGTTGCCAATTAGAGATACCTTTGCAGATATCGGTGCAACGGTTGCAGCTAACTTCAATGTGAAGATGCCTGTATACGGTAAGAACATCTTAACTGAACTTAAATAAGGGAGTGGTTTCCATGTATGAGAATCTTGAAAAAGCTGCATCCTTTATACGGAGCAAAATCAATGGAACACCTGAAATTGGCTTGATTTTAGGGTCGGGACTCGGTGTATTAGCAGACGATATAGAAAATCCAGTCGTCCTAGCTTATGAAGAGATTCCTGAGTTTCCGGTGTCAACTGTTTCAGGACATGCCGGTAAACTAATTATTGGTGAGCTAGGCGGGAAAAAAGTTGTAGCGATGCAGGGGCGTTTCCATTTCTATGAAGGCTACAATATGGACATGGTTACCTTCCCAGTCCGGGTTATGAAGCTGCTCGGCGTGGAAAAGTTAGTTGTTACAAATGCTGCCGGCGGTGTCAATGAAGCATTTAAGCCGGGAGATTTAATGATTATTACAGACCATATTAATAATATGGGAACGAATCCGCTAATCGGCTCCAATGATGAACGGTTTGGACCACGATTCCCGGATATGTCAGAGGCCTACAGTAAATCGCTGCGTATGAAGGCGAAAGATGTAGCCGCTGACCTTGAATTAGAGATAAAAGAAGGCGTGTATGTTGGTAACACGGGGCCAACCTATGAAACCCCTGCTGAAATCCGCTTTGCACGTGCAATCGGCGGAGATGCAGTTGGTATGTCCACTGTTCCTGAAGTAATTGTAGCTGGACATTGTGGTATGGAGGTCTTAGGAATTTCCTGTATCACAAATATGGCTGCAGGAATCCTTGACCAACCGTTGTCACATGAAGAAGTGATTGAAACGACTGAACTAGTTAAAGCTAGTTTCAAGAGCTTTATTAAACAAATTGTAGAAAAGATTTAAGGCCTAACTAACATACAAATTTAAAAGAAAAAGTGGTGCTTATAATGAGAATGGTAGACTTAATAGCAAAAAAACGTGATGGGCTTGTATTAACTAAAGAAGAAATTCAGTTTATTATCGATGGTTTCACTGAAGGTTCAATTCCAGATTATCAAATGAGTGCACTTTCAATGGCTATCTATTTTAAAGGAATGAATGAACAAGAGCGTGCAGACTTAACAATGGCAATGGTTAATTCTGGAGATACCATTGATTTATCAGCAATTGAAGGTATTAAAGTAGATAAGCACAGTACTGGTGGAGTTGGTGACACGACAACATTAGTACTTGGACCGTTGGTAGCAGCAGTTGGTGTACCAGTAGCTAAAATGTCCGGACGTGGACTTGGGCATACAGGCGGAACTATTGATAAACTTGAATCAGTTGAAGGTTTCCATGTTGAAATTGAAAATGATGAATTCATTCGTTTAGTAAACAAAAATAAACTAGCTGTAATTGGTCAAAGTGGTAACTTAACTCCTGCTGATAAGAAACTTTATGCATTACGTGATGTTACTGCGACAGTTGATAGTATCGCTTTGATTTCAAGCTCAATCATGAGTAAGAAAATTGCCGCTGGTGCGGATGCAATTGTTCTTGATGTTAAAACAGGAGCAGGAGCATTTATGAAAACGATTGATGATTCAGTAGAACTAGCAAAAGCGATGGTGAGCATTGGTAACAATGTTGGTCGTCAAACAATGGCAATTATCTCTGATATGAGTCAACCACTTGGCTATGCTATCGGAAACGCGTTAGAAGTCAAAGAAGCCATTGATACATTAAAAGGTGAAGGTCCAGAAGATTTGACTGAACTATCACTTACGCTTGGAAGCAACATGGTTTACTTAGCTAAAAAGGCTGATTCATTAGAAGAAGCACGTACGATGCTTGAAAAAGCTATTGCAGATGGCAGTGCACTTGAATCATTCAAAGTCTTCCTTGCAGCACAAGGCGGCGATGCATCTGTGGTTGATCGTCCGGAAGAACTTCCTCAAGCAAAATATACGTTTGAGCTGGAAGCGAAGGAAGATGGATATGTGTCTGAAATCGTTGCTGACGAAGTAGGTACAGCTGCAATGATTCTTGGTGCAGGACGGGCTACGAAAGATTCAGTTATCGACTTGGCAGCAGGTTTGATGTTACGTAAAAAAATTGGTGACGAAGTGAAAAAAGGCGATTCACTTGTAACGATTTATAGTAATTTTGAAGATGTATCGGCAGTAAAAGAGAAATTATATGAAAACATTATCCTTTCAAGTGAGAAAGTTGAAAAACCTGTATTGATTCATCAATCAATTACTGAATAAGCTTACGTATAGCCAATTTCCTAAGATAGGGAGTTCCATTCTATCTCTAGGAAATTGGCTTTTTTTATTTGCTTAAAACGCCGTTGATGTTTCATCTCTAAACTTAGGAACTAAGGCTTTAAAAGGGAAAGGCAATATTCCGATTTTATTGTATAAAAATGGGTTTATTGGAAAAGATGTTCCTATAACGAATGGAGGTTTAGAGATGAAGCGTATTCTTTCTCTGTGCATCATTGTAATGAGCTTTAGCATAGTATCACCTGTTAAGGCAGCTGAAGAAAAAGGCGTTGAATTGGCTGATAGTGCAAAATCGGCGATATTAATAGAAAGAGATACCGGTACTGTGTTATATGAAAAGAACTCACAAGAAAAACTTCCTCCGGCAAGTATGACGAAAATTATGACGATGCTGTTGATCATGGAGGCCATTGATAAAGGCGATTTAAAGTTTGATGAGAAAATTCGAACAAGTGATTATGCTGCCTCAATGGGAGGGTCGCAAATTTTTCTAGAACCAGGAGAGGAAATGACAACGGAGCAGATGCTTCAGGGAATCTCAATTGGATCTGCGAATGACGCATCAATGGCAATGGCTGAAAGACTGGGTGGTTCAGAAGAAGGTTTCGTTAAAAAAATGAACGAAAAAGTTAAACAGCTGGGATTGAAAAATACAAAATTTCAAAACCCAACAGGTTTACCTGTAGAGGATCATTACAGCACAGCGCATGATATGTCGATTATGGCAAAGGAATTACTTAAATATGAAAAGATAACAAGCTTTACAGGGGTATATGAATCCTATCTTCGTGAAAATACCGACAAAAAATTCTGGCTTGTAAACACGAATCGATTGGTGAAATTTTATCCAGGTGTTGATGGGTTAAAAACGGGCTATACAAATGAAGCAAAATATTGCTTGACTGCTACAGCGAAAAAAGGAAATATGCGCGTAATTGCTGTTGTTTTTGGTGCGCCGAATCCGAAGACACGTAATGCAGAGGTAACAAAAATGCTCGATTACGCCTTCTCGCAATATATGACCCATCCGCTCTATGAAAGAGGCGTAGTACTTAAAAAAGCCCCAGTAAGTAAAGGCAGCAAAAAGACTGTCACCGGCGTAACGAGTGAACCAATCTCTGTATTGACTAAAAAAGGCGGATTAGCAAAAGATTTTACCAGAAGTATCGAAATGGACAAACAGATAAAGGCACCAATTGCTAAAGGAGAAGAAATTGGTAAGCTGAAAATTATCAAAGATGGGAAGATGGTTGTTGAATCGCCTATTGTAGCAAAGGAAAAGATTGAAAAAGCAAGCTGGTGGGAGCTGTATAAACGGGTTTTTGGAATGTTTACACAAACCAATTAGCATAATTTGTCAAATGAATGTAGATATAAACTTTTTTCAGCGAAAGGACACTAGTTTTGCAAGAGAGAAGGAATCTATTGGACAAAAGGAGAATTTGACTTCTATAACGACAGATAAGGAGGCTGTATATCGTGAGTCTTATCATTGATATGGAGGCAAAGGATCGAGTCCTATGCATACGCTTAAAGGGAGAATTAGATCATCATACGGCAGAAAAATTAAGAAAACAGGCTGAATCCGCGATTATTAAGCATAACATTCAGCATATTATTTTAAACCTTGGGGGGCTTTCCTTTATGGATAGTTCAGGCCTAGGAGTCATTCTAGGACGCTATAAGCAAATTAAGGAAAAAAAGGGTGAAATGGTTGTGTGTGCAATTTCCCCAACGATAAAGCGGCTATTTGAGATGTCCGGGTTGTTTAAGATTATTAAGCTGGAACTTTCTGAGGAAAACGCTTTACAAAGATTGGGGGTTGCCTAACCATGAAAAATAACATGGAAATTAAATTTACCGCCTTAAGCCAAAACGAGTCCTTTGCCAGAGTGACAGTCGCCGCGTTCATTGCTCAGCTGGATCCAGCCTTGGATGAACTGACAGAGATTCAGACGGTTGTATCTGAAGCCGTAACAAATTCAATTATTCACGGCTATGAAAATGATCCAAACGGTATGGTCTATATCTCAGTCATGATTGAAGGGGATGTAGTTGAATTGATTTTCCGGGATGAGGGTCTTGGTATCGATGATGTCGGCGAAGCCACACAGCCGCTTTATACAACAAAGCCTGAGCTTGAACGCTCCGGTATGGGCTTCACAATCATGGAAAATTTCATGGACGAGATGCATGTCATTTCCCATAAAGGCGAAGGAACGATCATTCGTTTAAAAAAGCACTTAACCAAAAGTAAAGTGTGCAATTAAGGGAGATTTGCATATGGATGTGGAGGTTAAAAATAAGAAGAAACAAACCCATTTGAAGGATGATGAATTACGGCGGTTAATTCAGAGCAGCCAAAGCGGTGATCAGGCTGCGAGGGACCTGATTGTCCAAAGTAATTTGAGACTAGTATGGTCTGTCGTTCAACGATTCCTTAACAGAGGATATGAGCCTGATGATTTATATCAGATTGGCTGTATTGGACTGCTGAAATCCGTCGATAAGTTTGATTTATCATTCGAGGTCAAGTTTTCAACTTATGCCGTTCCTATGATTATTGGCGAAATTCAACGTTTTATCCGTGACGACGGGACAGTTAAGGTGAGCCGGTCATTAAAAGAAATGGCCAATAAAATTCGCCGTGCTAAAGAAGAGCTTTCCAAAAATTTTGGAAGAGTGCCAACTGTTAACGAACTTGCCGAATTTCTAGAGTTAACTCCTGAAGAAGTGATTCTTGCTCAAGAAGCGAGCAGGACACCTTCGTCCATCCATGAAACCGTTTATGAAAATGACGGCGACCCAATTACCTTGCTGGATCAAATGGCCGACAATAATGATACGAAATGGTTTGATAAAATCACCTTAAAAGAAGCAATCGAGGAGTTAGATGAACGGGAACGGCTAATCGTTTATTTACGCTACTATAAAGACCAGACACAATCTGAGGTTGCCGGACGGCTCGGCATTTCACAGGTTCAAGTTTCACGTCTTGAAAAAAAAATCTTACAGCAAATGAAAGAACACATGAATCGATGATTCATGTGTTCTTTTTTGCGTACATAGATTAATAATTGAATTTAGAGATATATCTGAAAAATTACGTAATAAGCATTACTTTTGCTGTTTAAGCAATACTAATGAAGAATGAAAGCGACTTCGCAGTCAAAACGGCCTCTTTTGTTGAGAAAATATAAAAATATGAAAGATTTTAGTTGAAATAACAAGTAAAAACGAATATTATAAGAAATGCTGTTGATTTTATTCGCTTTTTGAAAATGTGGAGGTATTAAAATGCTTGAGAAATATTTTTCCCTGAAAGAACATGGAACGACTATCCGAACCGAGTTATTTGCAGGGGTTACGACTTTTTTTACAATGGTTTATATTATAATCGTGAATCCCGCTATCCTTAAATCTGCGGGAATTCCCTTTGATCAGGTGTTTATGGCAACGATTATATCCGCTGTCATTGGTACGTTAATCATGGGGGTTTTCGCTAAGTATCCAATTGCTGTAGCACCTGGTATGGGACTGAATGCGTACTTTGCAAGTGTTGTCGGTACACAAGGACTTTCTTATCAAATTGTATTAGGGACGGTCTTTATTGCGGGTCTTCTGTTTTTATTATTAAGTGTAACAAGGCTTCGTGAAATGATTATTATTGCGATTCCTAATTCGCTTAAATATGGTATTACGTCTGGTATTGGACTATTTATTGCGTTTATGGGTTTAAGAAATAGTCAAATTATTGTTCCAAATGATGCAACGTTTGTTTCCTTAGGTGACCTAAGTTCACCTATTGCGGTTTTATCGATTGTTGGGTTATTTATTACTCTTATATTGATGGCAAGGAATGTTAAAGGGGCATTGTTCCTTGGAATGCTGGTTACGGCAGTTATTGGTTATTTCTTCGACATGCTTCAGTTTACAGACGTCGTGTCAACACCTCCAGCACCTGTATTTTTAGACATTGATATTTCTGGTGTATTCTCAAACAGTTTATATGCGGTTGTATTTGCCTTTTTACTTGTCACTATTTTTGATACAACTGGTACGATGATTGGTGTAACGGAACAAGCTGGTTTAATGAAAGATGGGAAACTTCCGAACGCTAAAACCGCGTTCCTTGGTGATGCGGTAGCAACGACTGTCGGTTCGCTGTTTGGAACAAGTCCTTCCACAGCTTATGTAGAATCAACCGCCGGTGTTACGGCGGGAGGAAGAACCGGATTAACGGCTATTGTCATCGCAATTCTCTTTGCAATAACCGCCTTTTTCTCCCCACTGATCAGCGCAATTTCGGGCTTGCCGTCAATTACAGCTCCTGTATTAATTATTGTCGGCAGTTTCATGATGGTTGGTCTATCTAAGATTGATTGGATGAAACTTGATGAAGCATTCCCTGCTTTTGCGATTATCCTGGTTATGCCGTTGACTTCTAGTATCTCAACAGGGATTGCAGTTGGTTTCATTACCTATCCCTTATTGAAAATTGTCAGCGGAAAGTGGAAAGAAATTCACCCATTAATTTTAATTTTCGGTGTAATCTTCCTTCTTCAAATGATTTTTTTCCCAACAAATTAATTAAATAGAAGAGGCTGTCCCTTAAGATCATGTTTAACATGACCTTTATAGGGACAGCTTTTTTTTATGGGAATTTTTACACTTTGTAAAGTGGCTTGTATGTTCCTTGTCTTCGCAATCCATACTAGTTTTATACGGAAATCAATGGGCGGAGTGTGAAATGAATGGAACTAGTCTATGTTCGTATGAGAAATAGGGTGCACGTTCGACAGGAGCAAGAATTATTCGTTAAAGATGTTGCCCGTATCATAGGGCCGGACGATATCGTTAAGACCTTAGAACAAACGAAACTGTTAAAGGTATCTAGAGCGGATAACAATATCATCATTATTGATCTTATCCATATGATTCAATGTATCCGTAATGTAGATCCAACCATTGAAGTGCAAACACTTGGACCAGCACAAACGATCATTGAAGTCATTTATGAGAAAAGAAGATTCTCCATCCTGTCCTTTCTAGCTGTTTGGTTTCTTTTATTTATTGGGGCAGGAATCACCATTATGAACTTTCATGTGGATGTCAGTATGCAAGAGGTACATCAAAAATTATTCAAGATTATTACAGGAAGGGAGGATACAAAGCCTCTGCTTATCCAAATTCCATATAGTTTTGGTTTAGGCCTTGGAATGATTCTCTTCTTTAATCAATTCTTCAAAAAAAGGTTTAATGAAGAACCAAGCCCGCTCGAGGTTGAAATATTCAACTACCAGCAAGACCTCGATCAGTATGTAATTATGCATGAAAGTAAGGAAAGTATCAGGCATCTTGATGACAGGTAGTATTCTCTTCTGTATGTTTGTCGGACTGGCTGGTAGGTCTGTCCGT
>NZ_AJTN02000209.1 GCF_000305495.1 Peribacillus psychrosaccharolyticus ATCC 23296
GAAACACTGATTACCGGAAGTCCTGTTTTCAATAATGAGGGTGACGTCGAACAAGTGGTGACAAATATTCGGGATTTGTCAGATTTAAATGAGCTGATGCATGAATTAATGAAAGTTAATGAATTGAATTATCATTATAAGCAGGAAATCGAAAAGCTGCGAAAGATTACCAGCCATGATGGGGTTGTGTTTGTCAGTGAGAAGATGAAGATGATTTATGAGGTAGCTGACCGAATAGCAGATATAGATGTCACTGTTTTAATTTTAGGAGAAACCGGTGTCGGTAAAGATGTATTGGCGCGTCATATTTTTAGCACGAGCGTTCGCTCTAAAAAAGGAGAGTTTATCAAGATAAATTGTGGTGCCATTCCTGAAGACTTATTAGAATCAGAATTATTTGGTTACGAGGGCGGTGCTTTTACAGGAGCAAATCAAAAAGGGAAGCAAGGACTATTTGAATTAGCTGAGGGCGGGGTCTTATTTTTAGATGAAATTGGCGAACTGCCTCTGCAACTTCAAGTAAAGCTGCTTCGGGCCATTCAAGATCGAGAGATTCAACGTATTGGCGGGACGAAGCCGAAGAAAATTGATGTACGAATTATAGCAGCTACCAATCGAAATTTAGTAGAGATGGTGAAAAAAGGGGATTTTCGAGAAGATTTATATTACCGGCTGAACGTAATCCCCATCACCATCCCTCCATTAAGGGAAAGAAGAGACGACATTCTAGCGTTGCTTGATCTATTTTTAGCAAAAGCCAACGAGCAATATCACTTTAATAAGGCTCTGGAATTATCATTAAAGGATTATTTTTATCAACACGATTGGCCGGGGAATGTACGTGAATTGATTAATATAGTAGAACGGCTGGTTGTACTAACGGATAAGGCACTTTTATCTATTAGTGATTTACCCGTAGAATATCAACCAACCCATCCATATCACACAAGCAAAACTATGACATTAAAAGAATGTGTGGAGAAAGCGGAAAGAGAAGTCTTGGAACGAGCGGTCAAAACTTATCAGACGACCTATGAAATGGCTGAAGCACTTGATTCAAGTCAGGCAACCATTGTTCGAAAACTAAAAAAATACAAGCTGAAAATTTGTGAAAAAGATTAATACAGGAAAAGGGATTCCGATAAAAGGGAATCCTTTTTGTTTTTTCATAATCTTAATTCAAAAATGAATTCTTCATTCAAAAGTGAATCATGGCTAACCCCAGTAGAATGCGTTTGTACCTTTCGATTAATTCGTTTATGAATTGTTTAAACCTTTTTTCCTTATTCTGATCAATGTTTTGGCTTTGGCATAGTAATTGCATAATAGTAAGGCAGTAGAGTAAAATCCTTAAATGATGCGAGGTGAGGCAGGTTTACTTATACGTCTACGACAATAAGCATACATAAAAATCGCTAGTAAAAAGGAGGGGAAAGATGGAGATTTTACTTCAACAGTTGTTTAATAGTTTAACAATTGGAAGCGTTTACAGTTTAGTTGCTCTTGGGTTAACGCTCGTTTACGGAATCCTGCATATCCCAAACTTTGCTCATGGAGCCCTCTATATGATGGGCGGCTATATTACGTTAACCATGATGACCGCATTTGGATTCAATTATTGGGTGGCCATGTTTGTTTCTATACTCGTTGTTGGCCTAATTGGTGTGTTATTAGAAAGGTTCGTGTTCCGCTTATTAAGAGAAGCACCGCCCTTGCATGATAAAATTGCTGCCATCGGAATTCTTCTTTTTCTTGAAGCATTTGCACAATTCGTTTGGGGTGCAGATTTTCAAACGATGACTTCTCCATACGGCCAAGTTGTAACGATTATGGGTCTGACATTTACTATGCAGCGTTTATTGATCATTGTTTCTGCCATCGTTGTCATGATTCTTCTGTATTTATTTCTTAAAAAAACATTTACTGGTGCCTCTATTATTGCCATGTCCCAAAGTCGTGAGGGTGCTTCACTTGTAGGAATCAATATTAATAAAGTGGCGATGCTGACGTTTATGATATCAGGAGGATTGGCTGCGATTGCTGCTTCTCTTGCTTCTCCGATCAATCTCGTTTTCCCTGGTATGGGGCATCTAGTTATATTAAAAGCATTTGTCATTATCATTCTTGGTGGGATGGGAAGCATACCAGGTGCGATTGTCGGAGGGTACATCCTTGGATTCAGTGAAAGCCTTGGTGCTACTTATATTTCCAATGATTATAAAGACATCATCGCCTTCGTTTTATTAGTTATCATTTTAACGGTTAAACCAACAGGTCTATTTGCAAAGGGGGAGAGGTAGCATGAAGATTATGAATAAACGAACGGGCTTAATTGCTCTCTTTGTTCTGGCTATCCTATTTCCATTGATTTTCCAAAATGACTATTACACGCATATGTTAACGCTTTCGTTTATTTGGGCAATTGCTGTTTACGGGATAAATTTACTGGCCGGGTATACCGGATATCTCTCCCTTGCTCATGCTGGCTTTTTCGCGATTGGTGCTTATTCACTTGGGCTTTTGACCGTCAAAGCAGAAATGAATTTTTGGCCGGCTCTCGTTCTGGCGTGTCTAATCACCTCCGTGGTTGGTCTGTTGATTGGGGTAATCGCATTACGGACAAAGGAACATTTTTTTGCCATCTACACTTTATGTGTCGGCTATATCATCTATCTAGTAATAGATAAATGGGATGGGTTAACGGGTGGTGTTAGAGGATTGATTGGTATTAATGCTCCGAGCAATATTGGTCCGATAACCTTTGAAACAGCTGAAAGCCAATATTACCTTGTCCTTACCTTTTTGGTGGTGGTTATATTCGTCATTTACCGAATCGTTCATTCACTTACAGGAAGAACCTTCTTAGCCATTCGCAATAGTGAGGAACTAGCTCAAACTATTGGTATTTCAACTATGAAAAATAAACTAACGGCTTTTGTCCTTTCTACTTTTTTCGCCGGGTTGGCAGGAGCATTATATGCTTCATTCGTTCGCTTTATAGGGCCGGATATTGGATCTACTGCGATTATGTTTGATCTGTTGATGTACCTTCTCGTTGGCGGAATTGGAACCCTATCAGGTCCCTTAGTGGGAACTCTAATGCTCGTCATCCTTTCACAAAACCTACAATTTCTTCAAGAATACCGCATGTTAATTTTCGGGCCCATTCTAACGTTAATTATTATTTTTTACCCGCGAGGAATATCTGGTTCATTCTTTGATTGGAAAAGGAAACGACGAAATCAAACAGGGAATGTGTTAAAGCCAATAAAGGTGGAGGAGGGGTGAACTTGTTTATTGAAACAAAGAACTTGACCAAAAAATTCGGCGGGTTAGCTGCAGTTAATAAGGTTGATTTTCATATTGAAAAAGGAAAGATAAATGCAATCATTGGTCCAAATGGAGCGGGAAAATCAACCTTTTTCAATTTAATCAGCGGTTTTCATCGCCCTAGTTCTGGCACCGTACTTTTTAAAGGAACGGATATTACCAAGCTTCCTGCAAATAAAATTGCTGGTTTGGGGATTTCAAGGACCTTTCAAACAACGAGTCTTTTTGAACAATCCACCGTTTTGGACAATGTTATTGTCGGTCATCGATTGCGTACTAAATCGAATTTATTTGATGCCATTCTTCGCACGAAACGATTAAAACGTGAAGAAAAGGCTTGCCGGGATAAGGCAATGGAGGTGATTGAAATTGTGGGATTAACCCATGCTTCGGACAAAATGGTTGCAAGTATTTCACAGGAGGAAAAGAAACGAACAGCGATTGCCCTTGCCCTCGCTACCGATCCAGAGATTATCTTCCTGGATGAACCGGCTGCAGGAATTAACTCTGATGAAACACAAGGGTTAATTAATTTGATTAAGCAGCTCAATCAAAGGGGGCTTACTATCTGTTTAATTGAACACAAAATGAGTATGATCATGAATTTAGCCGACCATATCATGGTCCTGAATTATGGGGAAAAAATTGCTGAGGGTACCCCAAAAGAAATCAGCAGCAATGATGATGTCATTAAAGCTTATTTAGGAGGGAGTGCCAGTGCTTAAGCTAACGGATGTGTCGGTCAATTATGGAAGCTTTACGGCGATTAAGCATGTAAACATCGAAGTGACTGAAGGTGAGATTGTTGTTTTACTAGGGGCAAATGGAGCAGGTAAAAGCACTACTTTCCGAGCAATCAGCGGGATCAACAAGCTTGATAATGGCGAGATTTATTTTCAAAACCGTGCAATCGGCGGCAGAGCTCCAGATAAAAATGTTCAGGCAGGAATTGTACAATGTGCGGAGGGACGAAAACTATTTCCACAGATGACTGTCCAAGAAAATTTACGGATGGGAGCCTATGTCCATAGAAGGAAAAAGACGGAAATCAAACATTCATTAGAAAACGTATATGAATTATTCCCGATTTTAAAAGAAAAACATCATCATGATGCAGGGAGTTTAAGCGGCGGACAACAGCAGATGCTGGCCATTGGAAGAGCGCTCATGTCAAAACCCAAGCTATTGATGCTTGATGAGCCTTCAGTGGGATTGGCGCCATTAATTGTAGAACAAATGTTTCAGGTCATCGAAGAGATTAATCGTGAGGGAATTACCCTCTTACTTGCTGAACAGAATGCTAATGCTGCACTTAGCATTGCAGATAAAGGATATGTTTTTGAAAATGGGGAAATCGTCGTTCAAGGAACAGCAAATGAATTATTGGCCAATGATGATGTACGTAAAGCCTATATCGGTGCGTAAGCTGAATCAAAAAAAGAATGGGGGATTTACATGAAAAAATTATTCCTTGTATTTATGCTGCTTGTTGTAACAGCCTTGGTCGGGTGCAACAAGAGTGAGAACACATCATCCAGCGGAAGTGAAAAAGACAAAGGAAATCATGTTGTGAACATTGGCTATAGTGGACCCTTAAGCGGGGCAGCCGCACTATATGGAAAAAGAACATTGAACGGTGTCGAAATGGCGATAAACGAAATCAATGATGGCGGGGGTTTTGAAGTCAATGGGAAAAAATATACCCTTAACCTCGTTGCTTTAGATGATAAATATCTGCCCAATGAAACGGGTGCTAATGCGAAACGGTTAATTCAAGAACATAAGACTCCTATCATTTTTTCACCTCATAGCGGCGGCATTATGGCGTTACAGGTGTTTAATGAACAAGATAATTTTATCATTGGAGCGTATACGAGTGAGCCTGCGGTTACTGATAGTGGGAATGCCTTAACGGTTCGTTTTCCACCTAATTACGAAGGATATATTGAACCGTTTATCACGTATGAAATGGAACGTTTCGGTAAGAAAATTGCCGCGCTTCCAACAGCCTCTCAATATGGAAAGGATTGGACGGAGGCTTTACTCCCGGCATGGGAAAAAAAAGGAGGAGAAGTTGTTTATAATTCTTCCATCGATTTCGCTAAAGAAACAGATTTCTTCACGATCGTCACGAATGCCTTAAAAGAGAAACCCGATGTATTATTCATTGGCGGTGCATCGGAACCAACAGCCAAAGTAGCAAAGCAAGCCCGCGAATTAGGATTTAAAGGCGGTTTCATTATCATGGATCAAGCGAAGTTGGATCAGATGATGCCGATTACTGGCTCCTATGAAGCGTTGGAAGGTTCAATAGGTGTTTTACCGCTCATTGATTCAGACCAAGAAGCGATACCTGCTTTTGCTGAAAAATATAAAAAATTGTATAAGGAGGATGCAAGTTCTGAAGTTGGATTAAATTATCTAGGCATGTATGCTTTCGTTGAATCAATGAAAGCAGCTAAAAGTGTGGACGATGTCAAGGCAATCCGTGAACATATGGAAGATGGCGTGAAAAATTTAGGGAATGAACAAAAAATTTATGCAATTAATTCAATCGATGAAGATGGAGGATTCGATATTACCATTGTCACAGGAGCAGTTGAAGATGGAAAAGTTGTACCCATTCACTAAGAAATTTCGTATGTAACTGGTTGAGGGTACTGAAGCATGGCCTCGGTAACATTGATTCCTGAGGTCATGCTGATAAATGGGAGGTGTGAGATTGCAAAACACAGACATAAGACCTTGGCATCAGTGGTACAAAGGGCTAGAACCTATTGATTTTCCTGAGCACTCCGTATACAGCCTTCTACAAACTTCAGCAGAACGTTATCCTGCACGACCTGCAATTATTTATGAAAAAGAAGTAATAACGTATCACGAACTAAAAAGTCAGGTAGATTGCCTAGCCGGAAACTGGAGAAAGATGAAGGTTAAACAGGGGGACCGGATAGGGTTAATGCTAGCAAACCATCCGGCTTATATCATTTGTTATTATGCAGCTCAAGCATTGGGGATGATTGTCGTCCAAATAAACCCTATGTATACCCTTAGGGAGTTCTTGCAAATTAGCAACGATTCGAAAATAGATTATTTAGTCTTTGATGACATAGCCGAAAAGGTAGTAAGCGAGGCCAAACATATTTACACCTTTAAGGAATGCATGCCTATCTCTCCTCAGGGTGTTAATTCCATCCCATCTCTAATTAAATCGGGGGTTCCTCTTGAAAAGCTGTGCGGTTGTCAATCCGCATGATGATGTGGCGGTCATCCAATATACAGGAGGAACGACTGGAAAAATGAAAGGTGCTATGCTCACTCATTTTAATCTACTATCCAATGTGGTGCAAAGTTTTCACATGTATGGCGGATCCATGATACCTGGTAAGGAGACAGTTTTAGCTGCTACTCCGCTGTACCATGTCTATGCTATGACAAGTGCAATGAATTTGGGGATTTATATGGGAGCTACGATATTACTATTTAGAAAATTCGATCTCCCGGTAATTCTTGATTCCATTCAGCTGTATCGGCCGACATTTTTTCCAGGTGTGCCAAAAATGTATGCCGCGTTCAGTATGTTTCCAGGTATTGAAACATATGACTTAAGTTGTTTGAAGATTTGTTCTTCAGGTTCTGCCCCGCTTCCTCTTGAAATCATGAAGAAATTCGAGGCACTAACGAATACACGAATTGGTGAAGGATATGGACTTTCGGAAGCATCTCCAAGCACCCATCGTAATCCGCCTATAGGAAAACGAAAAGTTGGGAGTATTGGAATTCCTATGCCAGGCACAGACTGTTTAATCGTAGATGAAAACCATCAGCCCTTAGGTGTGCAATGTGTGGGAGAACTGCTGATTTCAGGTCCCCAAATTATGAAAGGGTACTGGAATAACCAAGACGAAACAGACCTTGCGCTAAGGAATGGATGGTTATATACCGGTGACTTGGCCTTGATGGATCAGGAGGGATTTTTTTATATTGTCGGCCGTAAAAAAGAAATGATTATTATTAGCGGATTTAATATTTATCCACAGGAAATAGAAAGTGTACTTTATGAACACCCGGATATACAAGAAGCCGCAGTCGTTGGTATTCCAAGTCTAGAAGCAGGAGAAGCAGCTAAGGCGTTTATTGTCCCTAATGAGAATGTAGAGATCGATCTTGATGAAATTAAAGGGTATTGCTATTCCAAACTAACACCTTATAAAGTGCCTAAAGAATTCGAAATAAGAAGTGAATTGCCTAGAAATACGGTGGGGAAATTATTAAAAAGATTACTTGTGATACAGGAAATGGAGAAGGAAAAATAATTGTCTTATTTGGAGGGAATAATGACTCAATCTATTTTTAACTTAAGCGGGCAAACCGCGTTGATTACAGGTGGAGGAAGCGGAATTGGTAAAATCATCGCTGAAGCACTTGCGGAATACGGAGCGAATATAGCTGTTTGTTCACGGAAAGTAGAGAATTGTGTTGAAACGGCAGAATACCTAATAGCCAAATATGGTATCCAGGCCAAAGCTTATCTCTGTAATGTTACAAGTGAGGAGGAGATAAGTGAAACGGTCAAACGTGTGATCAAAGAATTTGGTCAGATTGATATTCTTGTCAATAATAGCGGAGCAACTTGGGGAGAAAGGGTAGAAAGGATGCCAATTGAAGCCTGGAACAAAGTAATGAATGTAAACGTCACAGGGACATTTATGATGTCTAGAGCCGTGGGGGTACATATGCTTGAGCGCGGTTATGGGAAAATCATTAACATTGGATCAGTTGCTGGTATCAAGGCTGAGCCAGGAGACGTACTAAACGCAATAGGGTACAGCACAAGTAAAGCAGCCGTGCATCATTTCACGAGAGATTTGGCGAAGAAATGGGCCGAACATGGAATCTATGTGAATGCGATTGCCCCAGGTTTTTTTGAAACCAAGATGACAAAGCATGTGCTGGATAAGCATCAACGGGAAATCATTAATCGTAACCCGCTGAAAAAACTGGGAGATCCTAATTCATTAAAAGGTACAGCCCTTCTTCTCGCTAGTCATGCTAGTGATTATATAACAGGTCAAGTTATTGTGGTTGATGGGGGAAGCACATTGTAAGAATAATAGAATGAAAAATGGGATAGGAGTGAATGGCATGCATTTACGTTTAACAGAAGAACAAAAGATGGTGCGTCAAACGATTCGAAAATTTGTTGAGAACGAATTGATTCCTCTTGAAAATGAAGTGTTAAAGAATGAGAGAGAAGGCCGCCCAAGTATATCGGCGGGTAAATTAAAAGAGCTGCAGCTAAAAGCAAAGCAATTTGGATTTTGGGGAATTAATACGGCGGAAGAATATGGCGGTGCAAATCTTGGTCAAATGATGTTGGCCATCGTTTTAATGGAGGTATCAAAGACCTTTGTTCCATTTACGTTTGGAGGTTCAGCTGACAATATTCTCTATTATGGTAATGAAGAACAAAAGAAAAAGTATTTGATCCCAACCATTAATGGAGAAAAGAAGTCATGCTTTGCCATGACAGAGCCTGCTGCCGGTTCAGATACACAAAATATTAAAATGACAGCAGTTAAAGATGGAAACGAATGGGTGCTGAATGGGGAAAAAACATTTATTACAGGAGGAAATGAAGCAGATTTTGTCATGGTCATCGCGATTACCGATAAAGAAGCACATGAAGCAACAGGCAGAGAAGGTGTGACCTGCTTTATTGTGGATAGAGAAATGGGATGGAAGTCTGAATATATTCATACAATGGGTGAATGGGGACCAGCAGGGTTAGTGTTTGATAACGTTCGTGTGCCCGAGGAAAACGTCTTAGGAGAAATTAATGGCGGCTATAAACTTGGATTAGAGTGGATTGGTTTTGCTAGATGGGTTGTTGGGGCACGCGCAGTCGGAACAGCTGAGCGTTTGTTGCAAATGGCCATTGATTATTCAAAGGAACGGGTCACCTTTGGCCGTCCTATTGCAGACAGGCAGGCAATTCAATGGCAGATTGCTGATTCGGCTGTTGAAATTGAAGCTGCTAAATGGCTCGTACTTAATGCTGCATTTACACTTGATCAAGGTGAGGATAACCGTCATCTGGCAGCGATGGCCAAATTATATGGCGCAAATATGGGCAATCGGGTCGTTGATCGTGTGCTTCAAATACATGGAGGTATGGGGTATACAAGGGAATTGCCGATTGAAAGATGGTACCGTGAGGCAAGGTTGTGGAGAATTTATGATGGTACGGATGAAATTCAGCGGATGATCATTTCTAGAAATTTACTAAAAGGGCATGTGAAAATCGGTCAGTATTTGTAAATATGAAGGAGGTTGATAGAATGACAGGAAGATTCGCGGGCAGAACTGCTTTTGTAACAGGAGGCAGTCGTGGTATTGGCAAACAGATAGTCGAACAATTTGCTAGTGAGGGAGCCAATGTCGCCATAATTGATATAAATGAAGAAGCGTTGAATCAAACGGAGGCGGAGTTATCAGAAAAAGGCTATCCCGTTTTTGCGAAACTCGCGAGTGTTACCGATTGCGGTGAAATCGAGGCAGCTATGCAAGAGGCGGCTGATCGATTTGGAACCATCGATATTCTTGTGAATAATGCGGGTGTAATTAGAGATAATATGCTATTTAAAATGACGGATGAAGACTGGATGATGGTAATCGACGTTCATCTGAAGGGTGCGTTTTTTGCATCGCGCGCCGCACAAAAATATATGGTGAAGAATCATTATGGACGCATTATCAATATTTCTTCCACATCTGCGTTGGGGAACAGAGGACAGGCTAATTATTCCACCGCAAAAGCAGGGTTACAGGGTTTTACGAAAACCCTCTCGATTGAACTTGGTAAATATGGGATCACCGCAAATGCTGTTGCGCCTGGGTTCATTGAAACGGATATGACAAAAGCTACTGCAGAAAGAATCGGTCTAACCTTTGAGGAGCTGATTAAAGCGAATGTTAATAAAATTCCAGCGGCAAGAAGCGGAAAACCGGAAGATATCGCGAATGCTGTTGCCTTCTTTGCAGATGAGCGATCTTCTTTTGTCAGCGGACAGGTTTTATATGTCGCCGGTGGTCCTAGAAATTAACTAGATTCATAAAGGAGCAGATGAAAACATGAGAAAGGCTGTAATTGTTTCTGCTGTACGAACGGCAATTGGCAAACAAGGAGGAGCGCTTGCATCCGTGCCTCCGCATGTTTTCGGGGCTGAAGTAATCAAAGAGGCCATGAAAAGGGTAAAGATCTCACCTGCGATGGTGGAGGATGTTATTTTAGGTAATGTTTTAAGCGGCGGGGGAAATATAGCTCGATTAACTGCCCTTCAAACAGGTCTATCTATCGAATTGCCTGGTTTGACCATCGATCGTCAATGCGGATCAGGTATTAATGCGGTTATGTTAGCTGCACAAGCGATTCAGGCTGGAGATGGAGATGTCTATGTTGCCGGAGGTATTGAAAGCATGAGTCGTGCTCCATACTTAATGGACCGTCCAGAAAAGCCTTACAGTACTGTGCCTCCAAGAATTAGGAAATCTCAGCTTTCTCCTAAAAAGATAGGCGATCCGTCGATGGGGATAACAGCAGAAAATTTAGCAGAAAAATATAAGATAAACAGGGAAGAACAAGATGAATTTGCTGCAAGCAGCCAACGAAAAATGAAAAAGGCGATAGATGATGGCCGATTTATTGAACAGATTGTCCCGATCACTATTCCGGTACGAAAAGGAAATCCGCTCGTTTTTAGTCAGGATGAACATCCACGTCCGGGTTCGACAAATGAAGTCTTGGCCAAACTTCCACCTGCATTTCTAGAAGCAGGAACAGTAACGGCAGGGAATAGTTCGGGTTTAAATGATGCGGCAGCTGCCCTGATAGTGATGTCGAGAGAGAAGGCTGAAGAATTAGGCATTAAGCCTCTAGCGGTAATCAAAGCACATGCTGTAGCTGGTGTGGATCCTGCAATTATGGGAATAGGTCCAGTACCAGCCACACGTAAAGTAATGGAAAAGTCTGGACTCTCTATAGATGAAATGGATATTATCGAAATAAATGAAGCATTCGCCGCACAAGTTATTGCCTGTGACCGTGAGTTAAATATGAATCTAGAAAAAGTGAATGTAAATGGAGGTGCGATTGCTCATGGACATCCATTGGGAGCAACAGGAGCCATTCTCTTAACCAAAGCTGTATATGAACTTGAAAGGATAAACGGCAGATATGCACTTATTACGGCATGTATCGGTGGAGGTCAAGGGATTTCTGCCATTATTGAAAGAGAAAAGGATGCGCTTTAGGGAGAGATAGGAGAGCGATTCCTGTATCTTGGAGAAGCACTTTTAACTTATCAAATAAATTTCAACAAACAAAAACATATCCCGATGATTCGGGATATGTTTTTGACTGAATAATTAGCGTTCAAAGAACATTGGAGGTTCAATACCTAAGGCCCGTAAATAAACGAATCCTTGGCCGCGATGATGGATTTCGTTCTCAAGACAGTACAATAGACGACTGAAATGACTCGTTGGAGGTCCGAAGAAAGGGTCGCTCTCTACCAACGCAAGCCGTTCTTCCGTAATTTTCTCCCACAGCTCAATGGTTTGGTTCCTAACACTGTGACAAGCAGCCAAAAGGTCGGCTTTAGACTGAACATCAAATTGATCTGGCTGCCAATCCCAAACACTTGTGGCAATTCCGCGAACATATCCTGTTTCAATGCCCAGAACTTCTTGGACCATTTCAGAATAAGGCCGCATGGATTCTACTGCTGTAAAGGTAAATAGCTCATCTTCTGGAAAAGCTTCAATCGTTCGAATCGTAAGTTTTCGATTGCCTTCCAGTATTTCTAATAGTTCCGTCATGGATAACATGTTCGATCTCCTCCATCTAATAGCTTACTTAAATAAGGTTCGATACTTCTTCTGCTTTTCCTGCCAAAAGACCTTTTTTGGACAAAAGGTATAGACAATCTTATAAATAAGTAACGATTTGTCTAGTGAGTAAGCTAGTGAAAAAAGATATAATAAATCCACTATAGACTAAAAATTCAGAATAAGAAGGAGCTGTGACTTATGAAAAAACAAAAGTTAGTGATTAATGGTATGCGGTTAAAAGAGAGTCTTGAAAAATTTGCTGATTTTGGGCGGACGGAAAACAATGGAGTCACACGCTTATCTTTAACAGAGGAAGATCGATTAGCCAGAGATTACTTTTGTTTATGTTGTAAGGAATTAGGGATGAATGTAACGATAGATGATTTAGGAAATATATATGCTGTTTTAGAAGGAAAGGAGAAAAGACCTCCGATCGTTATGGGTTCACATTTAGACAGCGTGAAAAAAGGAGGACGATTTGATGGAGTTTTAGGCGTAGCAGCTGGATTAGAAGTGGTACGAACATTAGTAGAGAATGGGATCGAGCCACGAATTCCCATTATGATTGTTAACTTTACAAATGAAGAGGGAGCACGATTTGAGCCTTCTATGATGTCATCTGGGATATTATCAGGAAAATTTGATAAGACTACCATGTTTAATAAAATAGATAGTGACGGAATTAAATTCGGCGATGCTTTACAATCTATTGGCTACTCAGGAAACATCGAGTCACGACTGGATGAGGCTGAGGCGTTTTTAGAATTACATATTGAACAAGGACCCATTCTTGAAACAGAATCTTTAAGTATTGGTGTGGTTGAATGTGTACTAGGAATGGTTTGTTACGAGATAGAAGTTACGGGTGAGTCTGACCATGCCGGAACCACCCCAATGGAAATGAGAAAGGATGCTTTTTTTACAACGAATAACATCATTATGAAGGCGAGGCAAGCGTTAAGTGCATTAGATCAAGATTTGGTCTATACTATTGGCCGGGTAAATGTATTTCCGAATATACACACGGTGATTCCAAATAAAGTGGTCTTTTCAATAGAATCTCGACATAAAGATCCAGAGGTTATTAAGCAGGTGGAAGAAATTATTCACGGTTTTTCCAGCTCTAGTGTAAAAGAAGGCTGTGAAATTAAGACAACAAAATTATGGAATCGGGATACGGTTTGGTTCAACGAGAATATTTGTGACCTAATCCAACAATCTACAGAGTCATTAGGCTATTCTTATAAAAGAATGGTCAGCGGAGCGGGACATGATGCCCAATTCATGGCCAGCTATCTTCCAACGGCTATGGTATTTGTTCCAAGCATTAACGGAAAAAGTCATGTTGAGAGTGAATGTACCGAATGGGAAGATTGTGAAAAAGGCGTAAATGTTATTTTAGAGACCGTACTAACCATCCTATCGAACTAACGATCTTTGAACCTGTTGTATTCCAGCAGGTTTTTCCTATGAAATTTATATAAAACAAAACAAGATGAGCAGTCAGACTGCTCATCTTGTTGAATGATAAATCGTTTAATAAACTTTATCACCATTAAAGATTGAATTCTTTACAATAACATAATCGACAGTACGAATGGCTTCTAATTTCGTTCCTCCAGCATAAGAAATAGAAGACTGAAGATCTTGCTCCATTTCTTTCAGGGTATCTACTAATGAACCCTTGTGCTCGACATAGACTTTTTTACCTTCAACATTTTTCTTTTCACCTTTTTGGAATTCTGAGGCTGAGCCGAAGTACTCTTTATAGCGTTTTCCATCTTTTTCAATGGTTTCGCCTGGTGATTCTTCATGTCCGGCAAACAATGAACCAATCATGACCATTGATGCACCAAAGCGAATGGATTTTGCTACATCCCCATGTGTACGAATGCCTCCGTCAGCAATAATGGGTTTACTTGCTGCTTTGCCGCACCAGCGAAGGGCAGCTAATTGCCAGCCGCCTGTACCAAAGCCAGTTTTGATTTTCGTGATACATACTTTACCTGGTCCAATTCCAACTTTCGTTGCATCGGCACCAGCATGTTCTAATTCTCGGACTGCTTCAGGCGTTCCGACGTTGCCGGCAATTACAAAACTTTCAGGAATAAGTTTTTTTATGTTTTTAATCATCTCGATGACTGCATTAGAATGACCATGGGCAATATCAATCGTGATATATTCAGGTACCAATTTTTCATCGGCTAATTGTTGAATAAATGAGTATTCCTCTTCTTTTACACCTACACTGATTGAAGCAAGTAAACCCCGTGATTGCATATCTTTAATGAACGAAATACGTTTTTCTGGTTCAAAGCGATGCATTATATAGAAATAACCATTTTCAGCTAAGTACGTGGCTATTTTTTCATCAATAATCGTTTGCATATTAGCAGGAACGACAGGTAATTTAAAGGTATGTTTTCCTAAGGTTACAGTAGTATCACACTCAGAACGACTGTTTACCACACATTTTGCAGGAACTAATTGTATATCTTCGTAATCAAACACATTTTCCATGCTTTACACCCCTAAATACGAATATTAAAGTTAAGTTAGACGTAAACGTTCGCCTAAATGTAATTTACATCATATTTATTATTTTGTCAAAGTTTTCTTAATTCGTTAAACGATCTGCTTGGTCCTTCGTGATCATATATAACCTAAATGTATAAAATCCTAGGTCAAGAGTATGCTACGAACGTACGAAATGTTGGTCAGGAGGTGAGTATGAATGAGTAATGATGCAGGCGGCTCTAAGAAAAATCAACCGAGTGATGCAAATCATGTGAATGCAGAAACAAAAGCCTTTCAAAAACGACTTTCAGAAAAGAATAAAGATGAGCATAATATTGGTGGAAAGCATAAAGAGTAAAAATACGAGAGAACTGATGATTATATCAGCTCTCTTTTTTTTGAATACAGACAGGAAAATGTTATCAGACATACTAACTATTTTGCTGTTTCTAGGAGGTATTTATCGAAAGATATCCGAATTAGTAAGAAGGACAGTAGAGTACTTCTTTTTTTTAGAAAACTTCTTCTGAAAATTCACAGCAGAAAGTAGGTTTATCATGACTTTTGCTATAGAGGACTTGTTTATTGGGAATATTGCTAGGATGCAGCGAATATTTACGGATGAGGAGGTAAAGATCTGTGAAAAACTGACAAGAGATAATAGCCCGGTCTACAATTTAAATGAAGATATCTGGAAGAATTACTACGATCAACCGATTGTGCCTGGTTTACTGGCAGAAGGGTTAATTAATCAAGTAATTAGTGAGAAACTTCCGGGAGTTGCCTGTTTACTGCTTCAAAAGGAATTAATTTTTTATTTGCCTGTGTATGTTGGAGACATCATTACGGCTGAATTAGAGATTATTGATATTAATGTGGAAAGAAATTGGGTTACACAAAAGGTTACATGTATTAATCAAAGTGGTAGTGAAGTCATTAAAGGGCAGGTTGTCATCGTAATAGTAACCAATCAGAACTGATAGGTGATTAAAATGAAGAAGGCGCTTTATTTAGGGAGAAATTATATTGAATGGGGTTCACTTGAAACCGATAAAAATGGCAAGCTGGTGAGTGCTTGTCAAGACTTCTGTGCTCACTTTTCAATTAACGAAAGCGATTGGCTGGGAGTTGCGATAAAAGAAATCGTCCAAAAGGTAGATTGGTATCATAGAAAGAATGTCTTTTTTGGGGTTGTTTTTGGCTATTCTTGTTTAGTTAGAATCATAGAAAGCAATCAACATTATGTGTACCGTGTAATCGTTCGTGAGGATGAGATCGATGTTTCCGAAATGATTTCATTTATGAATTCTATAGATACAACTAAAATGAAAAAAAGAACCTTACCCAAGAAACTATACAGTTTTGAAGAAATTATAGGGGTTAGTCAAACGATTGACCAAGTTAAAGAATTGGGAGCTCGAATAGCAACCAGTAACTCTACCGTTCTTTTAACGGGAGAAAGCGGCACCGGAAAAGAATTATTTGCTCAGGCTATTCATGGTTTAAGCAGTAGAAAAAACAACCCATTTGTAGCCGTGAATTGTGCCGCCATACCGGCAGAATTATTTGAATCGGAATTATTCGGCTATGAAGGAGGAGCGTTTAGCGGAGCGAAAAAGGAAGGAAAGCCTGGAAAAATAGAATTAGCCCAGCATGGTACTCTATTTCTTGATGAAATTTCAGAATTACCTTATCCAGCTCAAGGAAAGCTTCTGCGCGTTTTACAGGAGAGGGAGATTGAACGCCTAGGAGGAACGGATAGTAAAAGTGTTGATATTCGAATAATAACGGCAACAAACCGAGACCTGAAAGTGCTGGTTCATGAAGGGAAATTCCGTCAAGATTTATTTTATCGATTGTTCGTCTTTGATTTAAAAATCCCCTCCCTGAGACAAAGAAAAGAGGATATCCTTCCCCTCGCCTATTCGTTCATTGATGTGTTTAATGAAAAGTTAGGCAGAGAAGTAAGGTATATCGATTTTAAGCTGCAGGAGTGGCTGCTGGAATATGATTGGCCGGGAAATGTACGGGAATTAAAGGCTTATATTGAAAGAGGAATGAACATCGTTGAAGGGGATACACTCAACTTAGACTCTTTAACTATTCAAATTAATCCCTCCATTCCAGCTGAAAAACAGTCCACTTCTCTAAAACCTTTAGATGAAGAAGTAAGGAATGCTGAAATCAAAGCGATTAGACGTGCATTAACGGAGACAAAAGGAGATCGAACGCAGGCCGCTCAACTATTAAACATACATATTGCCAGTCTTTACAGGAAAATTTCAAAGTACAATTTAAAAGATTAGTAAAATGTATTGAGACTTCAATTCGCTTAGTTGGGGTCTTTTTCTATTATCCCAAATATACATCAATAGAACTCTCTATTTTCCAACGGTATAATCGATTAGCATTCAGGCGAAAAGATACAGTAATCAGTCTGTATCTTTTTCGCCTGTTTTTATTTCTAATTTCTTTAGCTGAAACTACTCATTTACTAGATAATAGCCTCTGCAAAAGACTGTCTTCTTCGGTTTACTAGCAATTAGAAACGAATTGTAGATATCTGAGGAAGATATTACTGCATTTATCCAACATACACATAATAGAATTGCTTTCAAATCGCCTGATACATAGAATGACATGACGGCTGGAACGATCGATAACACAATAATGGGTAAACTCATGAAAATCCAAAATCTCGTTTTGGATAGAATTGCATTCGTAGACAGCCAAAAAAATATTCCGCTAAATGTTAAGCTAATATCACCTTGTTTGTATATAACAACAATGTGTAAACATTCGTGAATGAGGAAGACAAAGATACCCATTAGGATGAGAAAAGAAATATTAATATGAGTAAAGCTTGTTTCAAAGAAAAAAGGAATCATAAAAATGATTATCTGAAGAAGGTAAACAAACTTCATATAATGTTTGCGGTACCAATTATTCTGTATAAATGGAGTCCATTCTGACCAATCCATGATTATCTGTGGTAAGTGTCGAAACCAATTTATGATAAGCGTTCCCCTCCCTCGTTTCAATAATTTCCTTTCATACAACATTAAATACGCTGGTATTCAACCGTTAGTTTGTAAAATGGTAGAAGATATTGTGCATTTATTTTAACATAAAATCCCAATTAACAAATAGTAAAAAATATACAGTCGACGTACGTTTTGATTTATTATCTGAATTTTCGCACAAATGCGTCTTAAAATTGCGAAAACTCTTATTCATGCGAATGAATGAATCATGTTGTTTGGGTTTCCCTCGCCGTATCAGGGTTGGCATGATACTTGCAAATAGTTTAAGTAAAGGAGTGATTAAATTGGATTTTTCATTCTCAGAAGAACAAGAACATTTTCGTAAAATGCTAAAGGACTTTGCGAAACAGGAACTACTTCCTAATTATACAAAGTGGGATCGTGAAGGGGTGACCCCGAAGCATTTGTGGAAGAAGCTTGGCGAGTTAGGCGTAAATGGCCTTCGGATTCCTTTTGATTATGGCGGGAGCAGTGCCGACTGCGTTACGACTGGGATTGCAGCTGAAGAAATTGGTAGAGGAGATTTCAATCTAACCTATGCAGTCATGCTGAATGCTTTAATTGGAGAAATCATTACGAATCATGGAAGTGAAGATCAGAAGAGAGAGTGGCTGCCAATGATATCTTCTGGTGAAAAGATCGTTGGAATCGCTATAACAGAACCTTCAGCGGGCACTGATGCTGGAGGGATTAAGACGACTGCTGTACATAAAGAAAATGTGTACATCCTTAATGGAGAAAAATCTGGAATAAGCGTTGCGACGTCTGGTGATGCATTCATCATCTTTGCTAAAACAAATCCTGATTTGGGTAATCGGGGAATCAGTGCTTTCATCGTACCGGCAAACTTACCGGGTGTCGAAACGAGAGGGTATGAAGATTTAGGCAATATTCCAATAAGCAGGGGTTCCATTTACTTAAATGATGTAGAAGTTTCTGAGGAGAATTTAATCGGTCTTGAGAATAACGGGTTTGCTCAAGTGATGAACGGCTTCGATCTCAGCCGTTTATTAATTGGTTTGCAATGTGTAGGAGCAGCCACTCAAAGTCTTGATGAAACAATAGAGCATGTGAAGAATAGGCACTCTTTTGGAAAACCGCTTGCTGCTTACCAAGGCGTCTCGTTCCCCATTGTTACGCATTTTGCTCAGTTAGAAATGGTTAAATGGCAGGCATATCGCGGACTTTGGCTTCGTGATCAAGGTCTGAAGCATTCAAAGGAGTCGGCTTTAGTTAAGTGGTTAGGACCCAAATACAGCCAAGAAGCGATTCACGAATGTTTATTGCTGAATGGACACTATGCTTATACAAAGGAAATGCCGCTTGAACAGCGACTGCGAGATGTTATTGGCTTAGAAATTGGTGATGGAACCGCTCAAGCGAATCAAATGGTTATCGCTAAAGATATTATAGGGAAAGAATTTCGTTCTTATTAATTGGGGTTTATGGATATGAAAACAGGAGAAGATGGCTATTTTATTGGTCAAATTGCTAGAATGAAAAGAACGTTTACGCTTGATGATGTTAAGCAATGGGGCTGTTTCACAAGAAATATACATGTCTTCTATGAACAAGTACCATTACTTGAGAAGGAACGGCAGCTATTAGTACCAGCCATCTTAAGTGAGGGATTAATTTTAGAGGTAATTGGGATTGAACTGTCAGGAAGACCATATGCGTTTATGCAAAAGGAGTTAGTCTTTATTTATCCTGTTTATATTAACAACAGGATAACAGCGGAAGTCGAAATCATTGATATGAATGTACAACGCAAATGGATTACTGAAAAAGTCACCTGTATGAATGAAGAAGGTATGGATGTAATTAAGGGACAAATTGTCCTTAAACTTTTATGATGACGGAGGTAATTATATGGAATTGACTGATATTTTATATGAAAAGACGAATGGACTAGCAAAGATTACGATTAATCGGCCGGAAGTTTACAACGCATTCCGAGCAAGAACCATTCAGGAATTAATCTGGTCATTCCGCGATGCTTGGGATGATAACCGTATTGGTGTGGTGATCCTAACAGGATCTGGAGAAAAAGCCTTTTGTGTAGGAGGTGATCAGAAAGAAAAAGGAGAAGAAGGCGGATATGATTATTCCGGAGGGTTAGGAGGCGGAATTGGCCTCGAAGTAGAGACACTTCATCAAACAATTCGCAATATACCAAAGCCGGTCATTGCTGCTGTTAACGGATTTGCCATTGGAGGCGGCCATGTTCTTCATGTGATTTGTGACTTAACGATTGCTTCAGAGAAGGCGAAATTTGGTCAGAGCGGCCCTAAGGTAGGGAGCTATGATGCAGGATTTGGTTCTGCGTATTTAGCCCGTATTGTTGGGGAGAAGAAGGCTCGAGAAATCTGGTACTTGTGTGAACAATACTCAGCACAGGAATCGAAGGAAATGGGACTAGTGAACAAAATTGTGCCTGCTGACCAACTGCAGCAAGCAGCAGAAGAATGGGCAGAAAAGATTCTTCAAAAAAGCCCAACTGCACTTAAAATGCTCAAATACTCGTTTAATGCAGATAGTGCAAACATCCAAGGAATTTCTCAATTATCGATGAGTAGTCTTGCTATGTTTTATAATACGGAAGAATCGGAAGAAGGAAAGAATGCATTTCTTGAAAAGAGACCAGTGGATTTTAAAAAATTTAGAAGGTAATCAGGGGGATGGGACAAATGAATATCGAAACCATTTTAAGCCCGGAATACGTGGAGCGTTACCAATCAGTTTGGCCCAATAAAACGATACTGGATTATTTAAAAGATGCAATTGATAAAAATCCGGATAAAACTGCCATCATCGATAAAAAAAGCCGTTATACGTATCAAGAGCTGGGCAAGCTCGTGGATAGAGTGGCATTAGGCCTTAGTGAATTAGGTCTAGGAAAGGGAGATGTGATTTCATTTCAGCTTCCTAACTGGAATGAGTTCGTTATTCTGCATTACGCAGTCACTCGAATTGGAGCGATCAGTAATCCATTAATTCCTATCTACCGTGATAGAGAGATTGGTTATATGGTAGGGATGGTCGAATCTAAAATGATTGTTGTTCCTGATCAATTCCGCGGTTTTGATTTCCCAGCCATGATTGAACGGCTTCGACCACAATGGCCTTCCATGGAGCATGTCTATGTGATTGGAGATCATGTCCCAGCTGGAATGCAATCATTTTCCTCCCTGCTTAATGAGCCGTGGGAAGAACGAATGGATCCCGCTATCCTTGATAAAATTGACCATGATCCCAATGACGTCACTGAAATTATTTTTACTTCAGGAACGACAGGCAGTCCTAAAGGGGTGATGCATACACATAATACCCTGTGTATTTCAACAGATTATTGGATAGAGCGATTACGTTTAACTTCTGACGACATCATGTTTATGGCATCGACATTTGCTCACCAAACTGGATTTGGGTATGGAGTGCGTCTGCCGACACACTATGCAGGCACAGCTGTTTATCAAGATATTTGGAATCCGAGTGAGTTTATTGAATGGGTGGAAAAAGAGAAGATTACCTTTACAGCAGGCGCTACTCCATTTTTACAAGATACGGTCCAATATGAAGGCATAGAGAATTATAATCTTACTTCACTACGAACGTTCGTTGCCCTCGGTGCACCGATACCGAGAGCACTAGTAAAAGAAGCCGCTGAAAAAGTTCCTTTTACGATTTTAGCAGGATGGGGCCAAACAGAAAATGGTTTGGTTACCTTAACGAAGCTTGATGATTCAGAAGAAATACTCATAAGCACGGACGGTGTTGCTTTTCCCGGAATGGAACTGAAGGTAGTCAATTTTCAAGGAGATACCTGCAGCCCTAATGAAGAAGGGGATTTACTATGCCGGGGACCTGCCTTATTTGTCGGTTATTTGAAGCAAATAGATAAAACGATGGATGAGTATACGGACGGCTGGTTTATCACAGGCGATCGAGCGGTGATGGATGAAGCGGGGTACATTCGAATTGCCGGTCGGAATAAGGATATTATTATCCGGGGGGGAGAAAACATCCCTATCGCGTATGTTGAAAATGTTCTCTATGAGAATCCAGATATATCCGTTGTCCAAATTATTGCCATGCCAGACTCTAGGCTGCAAGAAAAAGCATGCGCTTTCATTAGTATGAAGGCAGGGAAAACACCACTTACCTTACAATCCGTACAAGCATTTCTTTCCGAAAAAGGAATAGCTAAACAATATTGGCCGGAGCATGTAGAAACTATTGATGAATTTCCCAGAACACCTAGTGGTAAAATCCAAAAGTTTCGGTTGAGAGAACGAATTAATCAGCTGATTCAGGATCAGGTATAGGCAAGAAACAAAATGAAAAGAGGTGGATATATATGGTTCAACGAGTAGCGTTTGTAACTGGTGCAGGCAGAGGAATCGGCAGAGAGATCGCGAGAATATTAGCATCAAAGTCTATGAAAGTAATCGTTTCAGACGTAAATAGGGAGAATGCAGAAGAAACAGCTTCTATTGTTCAAAAAGAAGGCGGTGAAGCGGTCGCGGTGTATTGTGATGTAACCAATTTGGAAAGCGTCCAAGAAGCGGTCGCCGCCTCCTTGACTCATTTTCAGACAATTGATGTGTTAGTGAATAATGCAGGGTGGGATAAAATTGAACCATTTCTGAAAAGTGAGCCAAGTACATGGAAAACAATTATTGACATAAATATGATGGGGCAGATTCATACCTGCAAAGAAGTGTTGCCGGTTATGATCAAGAATGGTTATGGAAAAGTGATTAATATCGCATCAGATTCGGGAAGAGTTGGATCCAGCGGGGAGGCTGTTTACTCAGCAGCAAAAGGCGGGGTGATTGCTTTTACAAAAACGCTGGCAAGAGAAATGGCCAGGCATAAATTAAACATTAATTGTATTGCTCCAGGTCCAGCAGACACACCTTTGTTCCAGGAAATTGGTTTGCAAAATGAAGGGATTGCAGCTGCGTTAGAAAAAGCCATTCCGTTTAGACGTTTGGCACAGCCAAGTGATATTGCAAATGCCGTAGCCTATTTTGCTTCAGACGAAGCAGGGTATGTAACCGGTCAAACACTCTCAGTCAACGGTGGTTTAACGATGTGTTAAACTAGTGGGCTTTTATCCTCTAGAAACCTTCGTTGAGTGCAGCGTTCGGAGATCCGTAGGATACGGACAAGACAATTCTATCTGTCCCGATACTTGCCCCTGGCCCATGCTAGACTAAGGAATGCAGTAAGAAGACGGCATAAATACAAGCATTAGAAAAGATGCCCTTACACAGGACGTCTTTTCCTAGTCAAACTGGTAAAAAACAAAAAGTAGTTGCCTAATGGGTATGTTTGTAAAGAAGCGGTACCGGATGATAAATGGGTTGAACGCAATGGGAGGATATCTTCCCACTATTCCTATTTCAGTGATGGGGTCAAGCAGGTCTCACTAAATTTAATTGAGTATATAGCTGGGAAACGCTATTAAAGAATAGATAAATAGATTAAAATTGACTGTAACACAACAAGCTTTTCCCACCAGGAAAAGTCTTTCTTATGAGCTACATAACAATCTGTTTGAGAGCTGGCTAAAGCAGATACAAATATAGTTAAATGAAAGACACCTAGAATCAATTTGCTAGGTGTTTTATTTTCTCGTTCTTTGGATGGAATGGTACTTGGGAACGATCATTTATTTATAACACATTTAGAGGAAATCGATGACCCTTAACCGAATTTATTTTATAAGACATTTTTTTGAAACCGTTTTCTAAATGAACCATAAAACGTTAATGGCAAGAAAGTGTGCTTCCAATTCTAAAGAAATTAGGTGATTACATGCGTCTAGAAGATAAGATTGCAATCATCACGGGAGGCGGCAGCGGGATCGGACGAGCAGCGGCTTTACGTTTTTCGCTGGAAGGTGCCAAGGTAATGATTGGTGATAGAAATGAACAATTGAGTTTAGAAACAGTCCAACTAATTAATGAAAACGGGGGTAGCGCCGAATATCTCTATACTGATGTAAGTAATCCTGAAGATGTGGAGAATCTTGTAAAGGCAACAGTGGATACGTATGGAAGATTAGATATATTAGTAAATAACGCAGGTATTTCACATGCTGAAAATAAGCTTTCAGATATACCAGTTGCGGATTGGAAGAAAGTCGTGGATGTGTGTTTAAATGGTGTTTACTATGGGATGAAATATGGTATTCCTGAACTGCTGAAAAACGGGGGAGGTTCCGTGATTAATACAGCTAGTGTTGCAGGAATTAAAGGACAGAAGCTTCTAGCTGCCTATACTGCTGCAAAAAGCGGTGTAATTGCGGTCACAAAAAGTACAGCTCTGGAATACGGCAAGCACAATATCCGGGTGAATGCGATTGCGCCGGGTATTATTGATACAGCCATTACGACAGAATGGAAAAACTCTTCAAAATGGGAAATATTATCAACAGCGAATGCATTGAGACGAGTAGGACACCCAGAAGAAGTTGCGAATGTCTTACTGTTTTTAGCGAGTGAGGAAGCTTCATTTATCACTGGTACAACGATTGTAGTTGATGGAGGAACGTTGTTGGGAAAATAAGGAGATGAGCAAATGAACACTTCGTTAGCAATAAAAATTCAAGAAACAGATATCGATGAAATCGGTCATGTTAATTATATGAACTATATTTCTTTTTCAGAAAGGGGAATGGGAGATTGGTACAAGAAAGCCGGGGTGCCTTTAACAGATTTACTAGAAAAAAATGTAGGTACGGTTCTTTTGAAATTTGATATCTTATATTTAGCAGAAGCTAGAGTAGGAGATACCTTAACTATTCATACCATTCCAGTACGCTTAGGTACGAAAAGTTTCGAATTTAAACAAGAAATTTACAATCAAGATGGTATACAAACTACGGAATGTAATAAAACCTTCGTAATGTTTGATCTCATCACTAGAAAAAGTATCCCAGTCGAACCTAACATTGTATCGCACTTCGATTAAAACCCAACGGACTGCGAATGCATTCCGTTGGGTTTATGATAAAAATTATTTTAATAGATCATGATCTACATAACGTTCCCCATTGAGTTCACTAATCAGATTAATGGCTGTTTTAGCTCCATCACCTGCGGTTATAATCGTATGAATACTCACACCTGCGCATGTTCCAGCAGCCCAAATTCCATCAATATTTGTTTTACCGGAAGCATCAACGTCGTAGATTCTTTTTGTTCTAGGTTCTATGCCGTCTCTTGTGGCAATACCAGCTGCTTCTGCTAAATCAGATAGCATTCCAGTTGCGAGAATGATATGTTTGGCTTCAACAGTTCCTGTATCTGTTTCAATTGAGAAACCTTCATCTAGCTTAGTTAAGGAGACAACTTTTGCTTGTAATACTTCAGCACCAAATTTTTTTGCTTGAGCAATCCCTGTTGTAATTAGATCAGGACCTGTAATTTCGGCAACTCCGTAATGATTTTCTACCCAAGCTTTTTTAGTGATGCTCTGATTACTATCAAGAACAATTGTTTTCTTACCAGCTTTGGCTGTGAATATTGCTGCACTTCCCCCAGCCGGACCAGCTCCAATAATCGCTACTTCATACATATAAACATCCTCCTTTTTTTATCAGTATCATTTTAACAAACTTTGGAAAGAGGCCGGTACTAATATATACTGAATAATCGGATAAAATTCTAAGCCGGTTTTTAGGACTCTTTTTAAACAAGTGATACTTGAAACAATGTTTCTATCTAAGGATTGAAGTAGAGTATACTGAGTATATTCATATAAAAAGAGGTGCCTGTATTGACTACTACTTCTAAATCGAAATTATTATTGTTTTTACTTCTTGCCCTGATACTAATAGAACTGCCAATTGCCGGTAAATACTTTGCTGTAGCCAATACACTCATACATGAAGTAGGACACCAACTAAGTAGTATAGTAACGTTCGGTAAAGCACATAACATTCAATTATTTGCAAACACGGAAGGGGTAGCCTACTCTAGTCACCGTTTTTGGATTGGTCAATTCATTACATCGCTAGCCGGATATATTTTTGCATCGTTTATGGCATGCACCTTTATGATTTTAGTATACAAAGGAAAACACAATATGATCAGTATATTATTGTTGGTTATCTTAGGACTTAGCCTGATATTCTGGGTCAGAAATTTATATGGTTTCTTTTGGATTATCACATTTAGTATTGGTTTTGTATGGTTACTGTTGAAAGCGAAGGCACGAGTTAAAGAAAATGTAATCCTTTTCCTAGTGTCTATTATATTTAACGAATCGATTACATCAGCCTTTGAAATTATGTACATGAGTTTTCAAACGCCGTTACATGCCGGTGATGCTGCTAACCTTGGGGAAATCACCTATTTCATCCCGACCCAATTTTGGGGACTGTTGTTTTTTGCTCAATCCTTATTATTTGGCTGGATAGCCATGAGAAGATTTTTCCCTTTTTTAAAATTAAGGTGACTCATACTAAAACCCCACACAGCTTGACACCGTGTGAGGTTTTAGCTGTTATTTTACTAACTTCAACACTTGTTCAGATACATAAAACGCTTTTTCATTATAGACATTGATTGTGGTGACGGTTTTGATCGTTTCCTTTTTATTTTTTTGCTCAATAACAATATTTTTGTTAACTGGGATTTTATAGGTTGTTTTTCCTTTCGCAGCAACAAAAACAAGATTATTTGGGTCAGTCTGATCGAGTTTCGTCGTATATCCTTTTTTCTTAAACACTTTTTCGGCATCGATATAGAGTTGATCGCTCAATTTTTTTAGATCAAAATTCATGAACTTTGCTACGGAATGAGCAAGGTCTGTATTTTCAACGAGTCCAGTTGGTTTCGATTGTGCTGGACCGTATGCGTATAGGGAAACATCTCCACCTGTATGTCCACCCGTTGTATACCCAATGTTAGCTCGATTAGCAAGCAGTTTGACCATTTCAGCTGATAATTTTTCGGTGGACATTAATCGGTCGAATTCTTCTGTTGTAAGATCATCTAACCCATATAATTTAGCCACTTCTTTTAGATTGGAACGATCTGTTTTAAGTTGACTCAATGCTCCTTCAATAGTCATTGTTGCTTTTTTTAATGGGTCTATATAGGCGGATACAGGAAGGCTCGGGTAGGTTGCGTTTGTATTTAGATTTCCCATGGAGATTCCGCTATTACCGTGATCCGTTACGGCGATCACCATTGTATTTCCGTCTTTTTTAGCAAAATCAAGAGCTGCCTGAACAGAATCATCGAACGACAAGACATCACTAATCATACCAATCGTATCATTTGCATGTGCAGCCCAATCTACTTTACTTCCTTCCACAAATAAGAAAAATCCATCTTTATCTTTATTAAGGGTAGTAATGGCTTTTGTTGTCATTTCTGCTAGAGTTGGCTGAGTGGGTTTGGTTTTCTTTCGGTCCATATCATAGGCGAGCTCATTTGGTGCAAAGCTGCCCCATAACTTATTTGATTTACTTTTAAGTAAATCGGTTCTATTTTCAACAAATTCGTAGTTTTTCTGATCTAATACTTGAAGAAGGTCCTCACCATCAGTACGTGAATTTTTAGCCGTACCAAGAGTAAGTGCTTCTTTTCCACCGCCTAAAACAACGTCGATATTTTGATAAACCTGCTGCTCAGCAATATCTCCATATTTACTGCGGTGAGTCGCATGTGCAGAAAAACCAGCTGGGGTAGCATGTTGTATTTCAGAAGTGGAAATAATACCGGTTGCTTTTCCTTGTTGTTTAGCACCCTCTAATACATTGGCTACTGGTTTGAGTTCATCTTCCTTACTTATAGGTTTTAGGCCTGGAGAATTAACAACAGAAGGTAAAACACCTACTAATTTATCATTCGATTTATTACCAGTAGCAAGAGCGGTACCAGCAGGAGCAGAATCTGTGATCGCTGACTCCGCAGAATAGGTTCGTACTCCACCAGTTAATATGCTGTCCATGGCTAGGTTACCACCTTTATACCATCTGGATAAGGTAACAAGATCGTCGCTGCTTCCATCCATAACCATCATGATGACATTAGTCGGTTCATTTTTTTCCTTTTTTCCTTTGGCTAAAACATCACTCTTATCCACCGCCAAGCCAATAGATGACAGAGTAACGACACTTGCCATTGCAACAACCGCTAAATTTCTGCTTACCTTCTTCATAAAATCCCTCCAATTAAAGTATGTAGTGCTTACAGAAAAATATTAGTGCATGAATATTAATGCAGATTGTTATTTTTGTAAATTTGAAATATTTTAATAATTGGTTAAATTATACTTTTGAATGTATCGAAATGATAGATTGTATGGACAAAATGGGTAATTATTCATAAAAATATATTTTATGTAAATAAGAAAGTAATTATTCAAATAACCATAAAAATAGTAGGGAACTTGCCATTTTCAATGAACTAACCAATTGAATGAATCCGCTTTCAAAATAAAAAACGGGAAAAAAGTATTATACAAAAAAGAGGGATGTTCGTTTTATTGGTATTATCAATTTTAGAAAAAATAAATCCAACAAATAAATAAACTAAGTTATAGTATCCAACTTCAAATACATAAAAAATCCACTATAACCTTTGATTTTCCTCTATCGCTACTACGACATCAGTAATTATCCGTTCAAATGCTTATCATTTTCGTTCTTCCTAGAAGGTCTCTTTCATCGATTAATTGTTTGAACAAACGCTGCGCAAATTCACTCCTGTACCAATAAAGGTTTATGTAAACTAGATAAAGGGTTTAATGACTATTTAAGACAGAAATATTCTCATTATATCAGTGCTGATAGCTACGAATATCAATTTCTTACAGGAGAAGATATGTATGCTTGAAGGTGTTCATTTCTTCATGGTGGTGAAGTAAACATTGAAAATCAATGGGTTAGGAAAGTTCTAAAGGACTTTAAGTGCATAGCCCCTGTTTAAGGAGATAATAAGATGTTTCATAGGAATCAAATAGATTCAAAAAAAAACAACCACTATGATTAATATTACCTTAATGTCAGAAATTTTTTATATATAAAAGATTGGAGAAAAAGGTCGTATTAGGTCCTTTTTTAGTGTGCAAATTTAAAATACTAAAAATTACTTGTCAATACGCTATTCTTTGGAAGGGAGATTCATGGGTTTAAGGCATTATGAGTAGGTATGATTCCTGAATAAATCAACCCGAAGGACTGCAGTACTTAGAGTTTTTAATAATTTTTATGATTGGCTGTTTAATCCTATGTTTTTATTACCGATAAGTTGAATTATGTTAACTAGACGGTCATTTTGCCCTCTCTTCCACTAACGGGGCAGCATTCCTGTAATGAATGAAAATGAGATTTGAAACAAAAAAATAACCTCTTGGTAGAATGAGAGAGTCCTAAAGCTGGCCAGCGAAAAGGATAGTACTCATATACCAGGAGGCATTACCATGAATTATAACCCAAATGAAAAAATTGCTCAAATTACTGCTCAGACATTAATTATAGGTGTCGATATTGCTAAGTTCAAACATGTCGCTCGAGCGCAGGACTATAGAGGGATCGAGTTTGGTTCCCCTTGTTATTTTGAAAATACCAAGCAGGGATTTCAATATTTCTTGGAATGGATCTATCAACTAAAGCAAGAACAAGGCATGGAAACAGTGATGGTAGGCATGGAGCCTACCGGGCATTATTGGCTGAACTTAGCTCACATTCTAAAAGAAAATGAGATGAAGTTTGTTGCAGTTAATCCTTTACACGTAAAGAAAAGCAAGGAACTCGACGATAATTCACCGACTAAAAATGATGTGAAAGATGCCAGAGTCATTGCACAGTTGGTCAAGGATGGGAGATACGCTGAACCTACGATTCCGCAAGGAGTTTATGCAGAACTCCGCGTGGCGAAGAAAATTCGTGATCTCCTCACCGTTGACCTTCAAACGGTTCAAGGCCAAGTCCACAACTGGATAGACCGATATTTTCCTGAGTTTTTGACGGTCTTTAAAAGCTGGGAAGGTAAAGCAGCTCTGCAATTTTTAAGGCTGGAAGCCTTACCGCATGAACTTATTGATTTCTCTGATCAGAATTTATTGGCTCACCTAAGAAAAGTTGTTACACGGAGTGTGGGACTGAACAAAATACAAGAGTTAAAGAGAGCAGCCAGAGAGTCCATCGGACTTCGTCAAGGCTCTAGCATGGCCAAATTAGAGCTGAT
>NZ_AJTN02000208.1 GCF_000305495.1 Peribacillus psychrosaccharolyticus ATCC 23296
TAGAACTATATAAACGCCATAAGGATAGTGATAATAAATGAAAACAGTTAGCAAGCTTCAATACGCATGCTCCTCTATGATCATAACAATTTTGGCTGTATGCACGTTTGCTCATTATTATAAATTAGAATGGTTAGAAATCATGGGTGCCATTTTTTTAATCGGTTTATCCATGCATTTAGGGTATCAGTTTGACAGGACCCGTCATTATGAACTAGAAAGTGAAAAACAAACTGCAAGGATGTCAGCTCTTGTCAGCTCCCTGAATTCAGGAATATTAGCTCTTGATGAGAATCGGACAATCATTCATGTAAATAAAGAGTTCTGTCGGATGTTTCATCTCAATGAAAATGGTGAACAGCTGCAAGGAACAAATGGACATGAGTTATTTCAAAAAAACGCTCCTTTATTTACTGATCCTGACTTATTTTTACAAACAATCAGAACCCTATATACAGCCCATAACACGTCTCTAAATCAAGAGGTGCTGCTTATTAATGGAGAAATATACGAATTCGATTATTTACCGATCTATGTAGGTCAGCATGATAGCGGACATTTGTGGCATTACCGGAACGTGACCGAAGCAAAGGAAAAGGAACGTCTGCTTATTGAATCAAACATGATTCTACAAAACTTATCCAGTATGGACGGTTTGACGGGAATTGCAAATAGACGAAGCTTTGACAGCAGAATTGCGGACGAATGGAAACGTTCCCTCCGTCAAAACGGGGAGCCGCTGTCATTAATCATGCTTGATATTGATCATTTCAAATTATATAACGATACGTATGGACACCAAGAGGGGGATAACTGCTTAAAGAAAATTGCCGCTGCTATCCAAGCGTGTTGTATTCGTCCAGGCGACCTTGCTGCAAGATATGGTGGAGAAGAATTTTCCGTTATATTACCGGCCACTTCTGCAGCCGGAGCAATTTCTGTTGCTGAAAGAATTAAAACAGCAATTGATCGCATGCAAATCCCACATGCTAACTCACTCAATTCGCCACATGTCACTGTAAGTATGGGCATAGGTACAGTTATTCCAAGTGAAGCCGGTACAGTAACCACACTTATTGAACACGCCGACCAGGCACTCTATCAAGCAAAATCCCAAGGAAGGAATCGAATGATCTTCTATCAAGAAATTTCAAAAAGCTGTACCTTTAAAAAAGATACAGCTTTCAGACTGTAGACAAACTCAGGTGAGATCTTTAAAATCGAGATGTTGATTTCCATTCCAGGCTCTTCGCTTTCCGCGGGCGGGCGGTGAGCCGCATCAATGCTTACGCTCCTGCGGGGTCTCACCTGTCCCGCTGTTCCCGCAGGAGTCTTCACGCCAACACTCCCATCAACTGACTTTCTTAACTTAAAATTAAAAGGCCTATTTATAAATAGATATAGAATTTTGTGGTGATAAGGAGAATTTTCGAAAACCATCTTGAAATGGTAACGCAAAAGAGGTTCGGAATGAAATCATTCCGAACCCCTTTTGTCTACAAACTGAAAGCTGTACCTTTAAAAAAGGTACAGCATTTTCGTTCGTTGTTTATCGTTTATTTATTTCTTCAACAAGCAGCTTATTCACCATTTGTGGATTTGCCTGGCCTTTTGTCGCTTTCATAATTTGGCCGACAAGGAAGCCAATTGCTTTTTGTTTCCCAGCCTTGAAATCTTCAATAGACTGTGGATTATTATCAAGTGCTTCACTTACTGCTTTCAGCAAGGCACCTTCATCAGAAATTTGGACAAGACCTTTTTCTTTTACAATCGTTTCAGCATCGCCGCCATGTTCAACTAATTCCTTAAATACTTTTTTAGCTATTTTAGAAGAAATAGTTCCATTTGCAATCAGCTTAATCATCCCAGCAAGTCCTTCTGCCGTAAGTGCAAGATCATGAAGCTCTTTTCCTTCAGCATTTAGATAAGCTGATAATTCACCCATAATCCAATTGGAAGCTTGTTTAGCATCTGCGCCGGCTGAAACAGCTGCTTCAAAGAAATCAGCCGTTTCTTTTGACACAGTTAAAACAGCAGAATCATAAGCAGGCAGGCCGAACTCTTCTACATAACGTTTCTTACGAGCATCTGGCAGCTCTGGAATCTCAGCTTGTATTCTTGCTTTCCATTCTTCATCGATATATATATCGAGTAAATCCGGTTCAGGGAAATAACGATAATCATCTGAACCTTCTTTAACGCGCATTAGAATCGTTTTCCCGGTTGCTTCATCAAATCTGCGTGTTTCTTGTTCAATAATTCCACCTGACTCAAGAATATCAGCCTGACGAATTTCTTCGTGTTCAAGACCTTTTCGAACGAAGTTAAAAGAGTTCAGGTTTTTAAGCTCTGTTTTCGTACCAAATTCTTTTTGTCCGCTTGGACGAAGAGAGATATTCGCATCACAACGTAATGATCCCTCTTCCATTTTACAATCAGACACTCCAGTATATTGAATGATTGATTTTACTTTTTCTAAATATGCGTAAGCCTCTTCAGGAGAAGTAATATCAGGTTCCGACACGATTTCAATCAACGGTGTACCTTGACGGTTGTAATCACAAAGTGAGCCGGTAAAAGTATGTGATAGCTTTCCGGCGTCTTCTTCCATGTGAATCCGGGTAATTCCGATTTTCTTTTTAACGCCGTTCACTTCAATTTCTACCCAGCCATTCTCACCAATTGGTTTATCAAATTGAGAGATTTGATACGCTTTGGGATTATCCGGATAAAAATAGTTCTTGCGGTCAAATTTAGTCACTTCTGCCACTTCACAATTTAAAGCAAGCGAGGCTTTCATAGCGTAATCCACGACTTTTTTGTTCAATACAGGCAAAACACCTGGATATCCAAGGTCAATCACGCTGGTATTAGTATTAGGTTCAGCTCCAAAATGGTTTGGACTAGACGAGAAAATTTTCGAATCTGTTTTAAGCTCTACGTGTACCTCAAGGCCGATTACGGTTTCAAATGTCATGATATTCACCCCTTACAGTGTTGGAAATTGTTTATGATAAGCCGTTGCCTGTTCAAAGGCGTGAGCTGTGCGGTATACCGTACTCTCATCAAAGTGTTTACCGATAATTTGTAAACCAAGCGGCAGACCTTCCTTAGAGAATCCGCATGGCACGGAGATTCCTGGAACTCCAGCAAGATTTACAGGTATTGTTAAGATATCATTGGCATACATCGTTAATGGATCGTCAATTTTTTCACCAATTTTAAATGCATGTGTAGGCGTTGTTGGTCCAATAATAACATCATACTTTTTGAAGACATCATCAAAGTCTTGCTTAATTAATGTACGAACTTTTTGGGCCTTTTTATAATAGGCATCATAGTAACCAGAACTTAATGAGAACGTTCCAAGCATAATCCGGCGTTTCACTTCGTCACCAAAGCCCTCAGCACGAGTCTGCTTGTACATTTCTAATAAATTATCTGCATTATCTGTTCGGTAACCATATCGAACGCCATCAAAGCGGGATAGGTTTGCAGAAGCTTCTGAAGATGACAACAGATAATACGCAGCAAGTGCATATCTTGAATGCGGCAGAGATACTTCTTCCCACTCCGCGCCCAATTGTTCAAGTACTTTCAATGCGTCAAGAACTGACTTGCGTGCTTCTTCACTTACACCTGCACCTAAGTATTCCTTTGGAACCGCAATTTTTAAACCTTTAACGTCTCCCGTTAACGCGCTTAAAAAATTTGGTACATTTACGTTCGCTGATGTAGAGTCCATTGGATCAACACCGGATATTGCTTGCAGTAAGTAAGCATTATCTTCAACTGTTCTGGTAACCGGGCCTATTTGGTCAAGAGACGAAGCGAATGCTACTAGACCAAAACGTGATACACGACCGTATGTTGGTTTTAGGCCAACTACACCACAGTACGCTGCTGGCTGACGGATTGAACCGCCTGTATCTGAGCCAAGGGAAAAGGGAACTTCTCCAGCTGCTACTGCTGCAGCTGAGCCGCCTGAAGAGCCGCCTGGAACATGATCAAGATTCCATGGATTACGTGTTGCTTGATAGGCAGAGTTTTCATTTGAAGAACCCATCGCAAATTCATCCATGTTTAATTTCCCAATAGTAATGGTTTCAGCTTGCTGAAGTTTTTGGACGACTGTTGCGTCATAAATCGGGTCAAAATTTTCAAGGATTTTACTTCCGCAGGTTGTACGAAGATTCTTTGTAACGATGTTGTCCTTCACACCGATTGGCATTCCGAATAAAACATTTCCGCTATTTTCTTCTGTAACCGATTCATCTAATTGCTTTGCTTTTTTGCGTGCATTTTCTTCATCTAATGTAAGAAACGCCTTAACCTTATCTTCCACTTCATTGATGCGTGTATAGGATTCATGAACAAGGTCCGTAACAGTTATTTCTTTGTTATGTAATTGTTTATGAAGCTCAGAAATGCTTTGTTCAAACAGAGACATTTTTTTCCCTCCTTATTCTAAGATTGATGGTACGCGAATGTGACCATCTTCAGTGCTGTCTGGAGCGTTTTTCAAAACTTCCTCCACTGGCAGCCCTTTTTTCGAGACATCTTCTCTCATTACATTCTTCATGTCTAGTACATGAGATGTTGGTGCAACATTCTCTGTATCTAATTCATTCAATTGCTCTGCAAATGAAATCATTTCATCCAGTTGCTTCTGGAATTTCCCAGCTTCTTCTTCTGTAATGGCCAGTCGTGCTAAATTAGCTACATGCTTAACCTCATCCATGGAAATACGTGACATAATCTTCACCTCCGAAATATATAAAAACCGGCGAGTGGAGCCGCTTCTTGTTTAAAAATCATCTTGTAAATCATAACAAACTTTTACGCTCTAAAGCAACAAGTGTTATCATCAAAACTGGAATATTGCCCTCTTACCAAACGATATGTATAAATAACGACAATAAATATAAAAATATTGTCTGGGAAATAATAATAAAAGGCGATATTTGTCGTCTGAATATTTAAACTTATATTTTTGTCGAATAAGCTTAAACACTTGATATGAATGGCTTTACGCTGTTTTTTTAAAGATAATCTTCTTCTTTAAAAGTTGAATATACCTAGAAAGTCTGTTATTTTTTTAAACCATACCCCTTCATCTGCGTTTTCCACAAGATTTGATGATGGACAACACAAAGGAGAGTGACTGAACGAATGGAAACAGGCGTTATGATTTCTTTGGCTATTTATTTTATAGCCATGCTATTAATTGGCGTTTATGCCTATAAAAAATCATCAGAAGATATTTCTGGTTATATGTTAGGAGGCCGTGGCTTAGGTCCAGCCGTTACCGCACTATCTGCTGGTGCAGCTGATATGAGCGGCTGGATGCTGATGGGTCTTCCCGGTGCCATGTATTCAACTGGTATATCGAGTGTTTGGCTGGCTATCGGTCTAACCGTTGGAGCTTACTTCAACTACTTATTAGTAGGTCCACGACTTCGAAGTTATACAGAATTAGCAAATGATTCTATTACCATCCCCGATTATTTCGAGAATCGTTTCATGGATCATACAAGAATTTTGCGTTTCGTATCTGCTATTATTATTATCGTCTTTTTTACACTCTACACTTCAGCTGGATTTGTTTCTGGCGGTACCCTCTTTGAAAGTTCCTTTAATTTGGATTACAAAACTGGATTATTCGTAACGGCTGGAGTGGTTATTGCGTATACCTTATTCGGCGGCTTTCTTGCTGTTAGTTTAACGGACTTTGTACAAGGAATTATCATGTTTCTTGCCCTGGTACTTGTACCTGTCGTGACATTTTCCGAGCTTGGCGGACCTGCTTCCGCAATGCAAGATGTGAGACAAATTGATCCTCATCTCATGGACATTTTCAGAGGTACCAGCTTACTCGGTATTATTTCATTCCTCGCTTGGGGTCTTGGATACTTTGGACAACCTCATATTATTGTTCGTTTTATGGCCATTACTTCGGTAAAAGAACTAAAACCTGCCCGCAGAATTGGTATGACTTGGATGATCGTATCCGTTGCCGGCGCACTATTAACTGGATTATCAGGACTCGTTTATGCTACGAGAAATAACATTCCCGTCGATGATCCTGAAACCATTTTTATTATTCTTTCGAATGTACTCTTTCATCCACTCATTACAGGATTCCTATTAGCAGCTATCCTTGCTGCTATCATGAGTACCATTTCTTCACAGCTGCTTGTTACGTCAAGTGCGCTTACAGAAGATTTCTATAAAACGTTCCTGCGCAGAAATGCAACGGATAAAGAATTAATTTTTATTGGACGCCTATCTGTATTGCTGGTAGCTGTGGTTGGACTGTTATTAGCCCTGACACCTAATAAAACAATACTTTCTTTAGTAGGATATGCTTGGGCAGGATTTGGTTCTGCATTTGGCCCAGCTGTTCTTTTAAGCTTATATTGGAGACGTATGACTAAATGGGGAGCAATGGCTGGTATGGTAGTCGGAGCCGTTACTGTGTTAGTCTGGGTTAACATTCCTGGTTTAAGCGACTTCATGTACGAAATGATTCCTGGCTTCACGTTAAGCTTACTTGCCGTCATTGCCGTCAGCTTTATGACTAGTATTCCAAATAAAGAAGTTCAAGACACTTTTACCGAAATGGAAAAAGTAATTTCTGAGCAATAATCCACAAAAAAAAACAGCCTTTCCTTTGCGGGAAGGCTGTTTTTCTTAGCAGAAGCTTTTTACGCTTTTGCTTTTTTAATTTGTTTACTTCTTAATTGGCCGCACGCTGCATCAATGTCTGTTCCATTTTCATGACGGATCCCACAATTAATGCCTTTCTTTTTTAACGTCTCATAAAATTCTTCAATCGATTTTTGCTCGCTTCGCTGATATTGAATATGCTCATCAACTGGATTATAAGGAATTAAATTAACATAGGATAAGTGTCGCTTATTGCTTAACAATGCTGCAAGCTGCAACGCTTCTTCTTTATGATCATTGACTCCCTCAAGCATGATGTATTCAAAGGTAATTCGGCGATTTGTCTTCTCTAAATAGTAATCGACAGCATCCATTAATTTTTCCAATGGGTAAGCACGATTAATTTTCATAATGCTGGTTCTAAGTTCATTGTTTGGTGCATGTAAGGAGATAGCCAAATTCACTTGCGTATTCATATCCGCAAATTCATAAATTTTCTTCGAAAGTCCACTTGTGGAAACGGTTATATGTCTTGCACCAATAGCAAGTCCATTTTGATCATTAACCACGTTTAAGAAACTTACAAGGTTTACGAAGTTATCAAATGGTTCGCCAATTCCCATTACCACGATATGACTGACTCGTTCGTCTTTTTCAACCTTATCTAAATGATGTTGAACGTTCATAATTTGTTCAACAATTTCACCGCTGGTTAAATCTCGGCTTTTAGCTAAAAGTCCGCTTGCACAAAAACTGCAGCCGATGTTACAACCTACTTGAGTCGTCACACATACAGATAAACCGTATTTAAATCTCATTAAGACTGTTTCAATTAGATTTCCGTCCTTTAGTTTGAACAAAAACTTAATTGTCCCATCTGCTGATTCTTGCTTCGTATGCAACTCTAACGTTTGGATTGCGAAATGATCTTCTAACAATTGAATGCATTCTTTGCTGACGTTTTTCATTTGGGAAAACTCAGTTACCCGTTTTTTATATAACCAATCCCAAACTTGTGTAGCTCGGAATTTCTTATGTCCATGACTCATCAGCCATTCTGTTAGTTGATCATATGTTAATCCATAAATGGATTCTTTATTCATATCTAAACCTCTTTTCAAAATTTAAGCTTCAGCTCTATTTTACCTTAATTTAGCCCCTAGTAGCAAATCGTTGAATTATAACAGATTATTATACCAGATGCTTATCTATTTAAGCAACCATTCTTTGTTTGATATAGTTTTCCCTACCTGCATCTAAGTTATCTTTCTAAAAAAAGGAGAGCAATCAGAATTTTTGACTGATTACTCCCCACTCTTTATTGAATCGACACGATCCCGTCGTTTCCTTGTTCTATTTTCCCTTGTTTCTTAATTTCTAGTTTTGTTAGGTTTGTAAAGATAACCGGTGTTACCGTGGATGCTGCATGATTCTTAATAAACTCTAAATCAAATTGTAGAAGATCTTGCCCTTTTATCACATGGTCCCCTTGTTTGACCAGCAATGTAAAGCCTTCTCCTTTGAGATTTACAGTCTCTAAGCCTACATGGATTAAAATTTCATACCCTTGCTTAGACATAATTCCTAATGCATGTTTAGTTGGGAAAACATTAATGATTTCCCCATCGACAGGAGAAACAACCAGTCCTTTACTTGGAATGATACCAAATCCATCACCCATCATCTTCTGTGAAAATACAGGATCAGGAATCTCATCAAGTGGAATAATTTCTCCCTCAATAGGCATTACAAAATCTTGTTTAGTCAATGGGAGTAATCCTGTATGTTCCGGTGCAGCAGGTTCCTCTTCCGTATCCATAGTGATTGATTCTGTGTCCATTCTCTTCATTGCGTCTGCAACAAACTCCACTTCTGTTCCTACTATAATCTGCAAATTGGTCTTATTTAACTTCATAATTCCTTTTGCACCGTGTGCCTTCAGTGAAGCATCACTAACTAGGTCCATATCATTTACATTTAATCGAAGCCTTGTTGCACAATTATCGATAGAAGAGATATTGTCTTTTCCTCCGATATCTTGAATAAACTGAGAAGCCATTTTTTCATGTTTATTGACGCCAGTTTCGATAACGGTTTCTTCTTCTTCTAGTTCGCTGTCATCTTCTCGACCCGGTGTTTTCAAATTGAACGCTTTGATTAAAAAGTAGAAAACAACGAAATAAATGAACGCATAAATGACACCAATCAATAGTAACAGCAGTGGTTTTTGTGCGATATTATAATTGATTCCAAAATCAATGAATCCCGCTGAGAAAGTAAATCCGCTCTTAATGCCTAACAATGTGGTTACCCATAGTGAAAGGCCGGTTAAGATTGCATGGACCCCATAAAGCAGTGGTGCAACAAACATAAATGAAAATTCAATTGGTTCTGTAATCCCCGTAAGAAACGACGTTAACGCCAGACCGATGAACATTCCAGAAACTTTTTTTCTATTCTCCGGTTTAGCTGCGGCAATAATCGCCATACATGCTGCTGGAAGCCCGAACATCATAATTGGGAAGAATCCAGTCATATATGTTCCAGCCGTTGGGTCACCCGCAAAGAATCGAGCAATATCTCCTGTTTTACCAGCGAATTCACCAAATTGGAACCAGAATAAGCTATTTAATACATGGTGCAAACCTAAAGGTATTAATAACCTATTCAACAATCCAAAAATCCCTGACCCGATAGCTCCCAGATCAATAATCCAGTTCCCCAATCCTGTAATGGCATCCTGGATAGGCGGCCATGCAAAGCCTGCTATTCCTGCTAAGATGACCATAGCAAGTGACGTTACAATAGGAACAAAGCGTCTCCCGCTGAAAAAGCCCAGCCATTCCGGCAGCTTGATATCCCGGAATCGATTATACATAAGACCCGCAATAATCCCAGCGATAATTCCGCCAAGAACACCCATATTGATGTCTGCATCTAACGATTTAGTACCTTCTGTCAAAACTAAATAGCCGATTGCGCCTGATAAACCAGCAGCTCCATGACTATCTTTTGCAAAACCAATGGCAACACCGATCGCAAAAATTAATGCTAAATTAGCAAATATGGCATTTCCTGCGTTAGCCATAAACGGTATATTGAAGAGATCTTTCTGTCCTAACCGAAATAACAATCCCGCAGCTGGTAATACGGCAATCGGAAGCATTAACGCCTTTCCGATTCTCTGTAAAAAGCCTAACATATTGTTCCATCCCCATCTCTATGATGTATAGTTCTCTTGGTTTGATAGCGCATAATAATGGGCATCATATCATTATTATCATACCTATGTCCAGACCAGCTCTCCTTAACAGTATACTACCGCTATTAAATAATTTTTCTCCATATAGAGAGGAAATAAATACTAATCAAAACAAGTAAGGGAATTGGTATAGACAACTATATTACTAAGATGTTAAAGTATGGGTGAAACATGAAAGGAAGTTTTAATAATGAGTAAACACGTATTACTTAAAGGAATCGATATTTATAGTGAGGGCCAGCTCATACAGAACGGCTACATAAAAATAATAGATGAAAAAATAGTAGAAATGGATTTACTAACTAATTTAGAAAATGAAGAAGAGTTTACTATTATCCAAGTTCCTTCAAGCTACAAGGCGGTTCCTGGATTCATTGATGTTCATATTCATGGCGTGAATGGCGCGGATGTAATGGATGCTACAAAAGAAGCCCTAGATACCATGTCTTCCACCCTTCCGAAAGAAGGAACCACAAGCTTCTTAGCGACAACGATGACACAGGATACCAAAGAAATCGAAAAAGCACTAGAGAATGTCGGAGAGTATCTTCAGGAAAAACAGGATACTGGTAAAGCAGAAATTGTGGGAGTGCATTTAGAAGGACCTTTTGTAAATCCTGGGAAAGCTGGAGCCCAGCCGCTTATGCACATCATTGATCCTGACTTAAGCTTGTTAAAAAGTTGGGAACTCTTGACGAATAACATGATTAAGCTGGTCACTTTAGCACCAGAACGACCAGGTGGATTAGAAATGATAAACTACCTATCCACTCACGGAATCGTAGCTTCTATTGGACATTCTGATGCTACCTTCGATGAAGTGAATAAAGCCATTGAGTCTGGGGCTAATCATGTTACACATCTATATAACCAGATGAGCGGCCTCCATCACCGGGAACCAGGCGTTGTTGGCAGTGTGTTTTTACGAGAGGAATTAAAAGCAGAAATCATTGTTGATGGAGTCCATGTTCGTCCAGAAATGGTAGAGCTCGCTTATAAAATTAAAAGAAAAGATGGGCTTATATTAATCACCGATTCCATGCGCGCAAAATGCTTAAAAAATGGTAATTATGATTTAGGCGGGCAAGATGTCATTGTAAAAGATGGCAAGGCTGTTTTGAAAGATGGAACCCTTGCAGGAAGTATATTAAAACTGGGGACAGCTCTGCAAAACATTATTACTTATACAGGATGTACTCTTGCAGATGCAATTGAAATGGCGTCAGTTAATCCTGCAAAACAACTAAATATTTTTGATCGAAAAGGAAGTCTGGCAATTGGTAAGGATGCGGATATCGTTATCCTTGATGAAAATCTTGATGTATATATGACATTTTGCCGGGGAGAACTTGCATTTACTAAAGGGGGACAATAAGGATGAAAATCATCGAAGTAACGAATTATCAAGAAATGAGTAAAGCGGCTGCGGATTATATCATTAGTAAGGTTCAGAAATCTCCAAACCTAATTCTAGGCCTGGCAACAGGAGGGACGCCCGTTGGCACCTATAAATATCTTGTAGAGGACCACAAAAAAATAAAACTTCCTATAAAGATGTAACGACATTTAATTTAGATGAATACGTCGGCCTAGCCAAAGAGAATCCACAGAGTTACCATTCTTATATGAACGAACACTTTTTTAATCATATTGATATCAATCCTGCTAATACACATATTCCGAATGGAAAAATCGAGTCAATAAAGGATGAGCCTGCGGCGTATGAAGAGTTAATTAAGGAATCTGGCGGGATTGATCTCCAAATTCTTGGAATCGGCCAAAATGGTCATATTGGTTTTAACGAGCCTGGTACGCCCTTCTCCTCAAATTCTCATATCATAGAATTGGCCCCCTCAACCATTGAAGCCAATGCACGTTACTTTGAGTCTCCAGAGGAAGTACCGACAAAAGCGAATACAATGGGGATTAACACCATTATGAGGAGCAAAGAGATTTTACTGCTTGTATCGGGTGAGAACAAACGACAAGCATTAACTCAACTTTTAGAGGGAAAGATTTCGGAGAGTTTCCCTGCCTCAGCCCTGCTTAACCACCCTAACGTGGTAATCATCGCTGACGAAGCTGCACGTTCAGGAAGGACCGGTAGCGAGAAGCATGATCAATAAAAATTCGCCGATCCCCATTTATTATCAGCTCGCAGAACATATTAAGCAGTTGATTGAAAAGGGTGACTTATCTCCAGGTGATTCGCTGCCTGCTGAACGCGAATACGCAGAACAATATCAAATCAGCAGAATGACGGTAAGACAGGCATTCACACAACTTGTGAATGCCGGTTATCTATCTCGCCGACAAGGAAAAGGCACCTTTGTTGCTGAACGAAAACTTGAACAGCCCTTGCAAGGTTTGACCAGCTTTACAGAAGATATGAAAGCCAGAGGGCTAGAGCCTGGCAATGAATTCATTCATTTTCAAATCATACCTGCTACCAGTCAGATTTCTCAACACCTCTGTATTCAAGAGGATGAACCCGTTTATGAAATTAAACGGATTCGGCTGGCAGATAATGTGCCTATGGCCTTAGAAACGAATTACATTTCAGCCAATCTAATCGGCGGTCTAACGGAGACCATTGTTAATCAATCCTTATACGGATATATTGAAGAAAAACTAGGCTACCAGATCGAAGAGGCCACACAAATCATTGAATCAACCATTGCCAGCCCAATAGAAGCAAAATACTTAAAAATTAAAACAGGTGCTCCCATCATGTCCATCCTAAGAAATACCTTCTTAAAAGATGGAACGCCATTTGAATTTGTTATTTCTGCTTACCGTGCTGATCGTTATACGTTTAAGATCCACATGAAACGTTGAGAAATGGAAGGGTGGAAGATTACGATAATCAGTCAATATTTTCAAAAAATCACGTCGTTATTGGCATTATGTGAACATGATGAAAAAGAAAATCTTTCTAAAGCCGCAGAAAAAATAGCCGTAAGTATTCAGCAGCATGGAATTATTCATTTGTTTGGATGCGGTCATTCTCATATGTTTGGTGAAGAGCTTTTTTATCGTGCAGGCGGACTAGCCCCTATCAGTCCTATTCTAGAAGAAGATTTTATGCTCCACAAAGGCGCTGTACGCTCCTCAGAGCTAGAACGAACATATGGGATTACAGAACATTTCATGGAAACCTACACTATCCTTCCCGAAGATGTGATGATTGTTGTCTCCACTTCTGGCAGGAATCCTGTTCCAATTGAAGTCGCACAAATTGCTAAGAAGAAAGGCGCTTATGTCATCGTAATCACTTCGCCCAGCTATGCTAAAACTCAATCCTCTAGGCATCCGTCCGGTCTTTTCTTATATCAAACTGCCGATCTAGCGATTGATAACCATATTGAAACAGGCGATGCACTTATGAGAAAAGAAGCACTGAACATTCACTTTGGCAGTGGTTCAACCATTATTGGAATGGCTCTTCTTAATGGAATCATGGTCGAAGCCATAGAGATCATGGTAAATAATCACTTTACTCCTCCCATTTTTAAAAGCGGGAATGTAGATGGTGCTGAGGAACATAACAGAAAATTAATTGATCAATACAAAGGAAGAATACCTATGCTAGAAGCGTAAATTCAGGCTGCCGAGAACCCTCGCAGCCTTTTTGGTTTGGTTCGCTTCCCCACATAAATGAATTCAGTGGGTACATCACCTACCTGATGATGAGATGTTTCTAGCCTAATGGACCTTCTAGATTCACCATAATGACAACCAAAAAAAGCCCAGCTGCATAAGCTGGGCATCATTCGTTATTTATAAATGTGGACAAATGGTTCATCTTCGCCAGCTTTTTTTACAACCAGCGCTTCTGGTCCATTCACAGATGTGACAGATACCTGTACAGAAACGTAATCAGGGAAATGTTCCATCACAAGGCCCGTTAAGTATTGGGTAAATCCGATTGCTTCCGAGTTACCATAAAATTGAATGGGTATTTCTATATTAAGATCTTGCAGCTGTTCGTCCACATAAAAGGCACGTCCGACAACTCCATTAAAGTTTGGAAAATATTCTTCAACATCTTGCTTAAATTTCTTAAACATCGTAACATCATCACGGTGTTCTTTCTCAGCAGTTGTTGAAGGAAGTACATAGTATTTCTCATCAACATTCTCCCATTTACCAATGCTGTTTCCGTCTTTATTTACATGAGTAAAGCTAATAAAGTTGCCCGGAATAACCGATGATTTTTCTACCTGCTTAAACAGCGCAATCGTAATTGGCACGTCTTTCAATTCATCTGTCTTCCGAAGTCTTTTAAGAACTTCTGCCGCAATCTTTTTCCCCTCTGATTCTAACTTCTGGTCTGAAATAGACGTATCATAGGTAGCTCCATATTCTTCTTTTTGATAATAATGTACGGAGTTAAGCGCAAGGCCGATTACAACTCCACCAAGACTTACTTGATTGTCTTTATTCTTAATTAGATAATCATGCTCTAGGATATGTGCCAGATAGATAGGGTTCTTTTCATTACGAGTCTTGACATCACCCTTTTGTGTATCGACCGGATTCAATCCAAGATTGTCGCTTGCCTTCAGTTTTTTCTTGTCTAATTGCTCGTCTGTATATTTACGTTCCAGCCACTTACTAATGGTACTGCTGTTTAATACTTGTCCTTCTTTGAAATAATACTTATCTTGATTAAAGTCCTTTTGGGAAATACGCATTAATCCTGTTTCAAACTCTTCAATGTCATAGCGGGTATTTAGATTTGATACAACTAAACCGCGAGCCTGCGAAGCTTCAAAAGGTAAGAGCATCTTATAATAATCATCCGATATTTGATACTTAGGAATAATCGCTTTTTCTGTTTTTTCAGCTTTATCTTGGACAATTTCTTCTTCACCATCATCGAATTGAGGTGCACATCCTGCAAGAAGTATTGCAACACCTAACCCCACAAAAAAGCTTTTTTTCATGCCTACACCCTCTTAACTCTTTAATTCTGTAATCAGTCTATCTTCATCCCACACGTCAATACCTAAGCTTTCTGCTTTCTTAAGCTTTGAACCGGCATCTTCACCTGCAATTAATAAATCCGTTTTCTTACTAACACTGCCAGCCACTTTAGCCCCAAGTGCTTCAAGCTTTTCTTTTGCTTCTTCGCGTCCCATTTGATGGAGTTTACCGGTCAATACCACCGTCTTGCCGGAAAACACCGAATCAATCGTTTCAAAGGCTGCAAGCTTTGGTCCTGTGTATGAAAAATTGACTCCAGCTTTTTTCAGTTCAGACAAGAGGAGTTGTACTTCCTCGTTTTCAAAATAGGCAACAACCGCACTTGCCATTTTTTCACCGATCTCATTAATAGCTGTTAATTCTTCTAATTGTGCTTGACTTAAGGCATCCATTGTTTCGAAATACTGTGCTAACGTTTTCGCTGCTTTTGAACCAACATGTCGAATACCCAGCCCAAACAATAACCGCTCCAGCGAGTTTGACTTAGAAGACTCAATAGCTTTCAGCAAGTTTGTAGCCGACTTTTCGCCCATTCGTTCCATTCCAATCAGCTGCTCATACGTCACCTTATATAGACCTGCAACGTCATGAATTAAGTGCTCACTGAATAATTGGCTGATTACTTTCTCACCTAGACCATCAATATTCATGGCATTACGGGAGACAAAATGGATTAGTCCTTCACGTATTTGTGCAGGGCACTGAGGATTAAGACAGCGCAAGGCCACTTCCCCTTCCAGCCGCACAAGCTCACTATTACATTCTGGACATTCTGTCGGCATGGCGAAGTCAATCTCCTCACCTGTACGACGATCAGCTAAAACATTGACTACCTCCGGAATAATATCGCCCGCTTTTTTAATAACGACCTGATCACCAATTTTGATGTCTTTTTCACGAATCAAGTCTTCATTATGAAGGGTTGCCCGCTGAACGGTTGAACCCGCTACTCGGACAGGATCCAAGATAGCAGTTGGAGTGATAACACCTGTCCGCCCAACATTTAATTCAATACTGCGAAGGGTTGTAACCACTTCTTCAGCTGGAAATTTATATGCAATAGACCATCTTGGACTTTTTGCGGTTCTTCCCATCTCTTCCTGCTGCTGTAGTGAATCAACCTTTATAACAATTCCATCAATATCATAGGCAAGATTAGGACGTCTTTCAACCCATCCCTCAATATAAGCTAGAACTTCTTCAATGGATGAACATTTTTTCGTTCTTGATTGGTTTTAAATCCTAAGCGATCTAATAAATCCAGACCTTCACTCTGTGATTCCACGCCTGTTTCACCTAAATCAGCAATAGCATACAGGAAAATATCAAGATTCCGCTTTGCTGCAAGCTTTGAATCGAGCTGTCGAAGCGAACCTGCAGCCGCATTACGCGGATTAGCAAACGGTTCTTCCCCTTGGTCATCTTTGGCTTTGTTAAGGGCTTCAAATGAGCGCTTCGGCATAAAGGCTTCACCACGAACCTCAATGGAGACAGGTTCTTTAAGCTTTAATGGTATCGATTTTATCGTACGAAGATTCTCGGTAATATCCTCACCAACACTACCATCACCTCGAGTGGCTCCTCTGGTGAAATAGCCAGCTTCATACTGCAGGGTGACAGCAAGCCCATCAATTTTCAGTTCACATACATATGAATACTTGTCCCCCACTGCCTGACGAACCTTACGATCAAAATCGCGCAGGTCATCTTCATTAAATGCATTGCCCAGACTAAGCATCGGTGAACGATGTTCCACTTTTTCAAACATATCAAGAATTGTACCGCCTACTCGTTGTGTAGGTGAATCTGGGGTTTTTAATTCAGGAAAAGCTTCCTCATACTCAATCAGTTCCCTCAGCAGCCGATCGTATTCAGCATCTGGCACGGAGGGCTTATCTTGCACATAATACTCATAACTGTATTGGTTTAAGAGATTTTGTAAATCAGCAACCAGCTTTTCAGCCTTTTTCAGATCCATTTATTCATCCCTTTCTGATTTATTATCATTAGGCTTTATCGATTGGAGCAAATTTAGCAAGCAATCGTTTTATGCCTGTAGGGCTAGGGAATGCAATATCCAGCTCCTTGCCTTCTCCTTCACCTTTCACACTGACGACAGTTCCAGTACCCCATTTTTTATGTGCAGCTTTATCGCCGACTTTCCAGCCAATTTCGTCTCCACCAGTTGAAGAAGGAGCAGTAACTGCTTTCCCAAACGATGGCGTTCTTCTTGACCCGCCCGATTGAATAGGTCTTGTTGATAAACCTGTCCCAAAACTTTTCTCTACCTTTTTCGGTTTAGGCGGTTGTAAGTCTTCCAGTAATTCTTCAGGAATTTCCTTAATAAATCTTGAAACTGGATTCATATTTGTCCGGCCGTATAACGTCCGCATTTGCGCATTCGAAATAAACAGCTCTTTCTCTGCACGAGTAATCCCCACATAGGCCAGACGTCTTTCTTCTTCCATCTCATCGTCATCCATAAGCGAACGGCTGTGAGGGAATACGCCTTCTTCAAGTCCTAGTAAAAAGACTACTGGGTATTCAAGTCCCTTTGCTGAGTGAAGCGTCATCAAGGTAACTGAATCCTGTGCTTCTTCAGTATCATCAAGTTGATCAATATCTGCCACTAAGGCCAGATCTGTTAAAAACCCAACAAGCGTTTTATCATCATTTTGTGCTTCAAATGATTTAGTAACTGATAAAAACTCGTCAATATTTTCTAGTCTTGTCTGAGATTCAATTGTTTTTTCGATTTTCAACATATCACGATAGCCTGTTTTCTCGATAACCTCTTCAACAAGCTCAGTAACCGATAAGTATTCCTGCATATTCGTGTAGTTATGAATGAGGTCTCGGAACCCTCTAGCTTCCTTAGCTGCCTTGCCGCTCAGGCCAATCATCTCAATATCCTGCAAAGCTTGATACATGGACAAGTCACTCATAGCCGCATAATCTGCTACTTTATCTAGAGAAGTTGAACCAATTCCACGCTTAGGAACATTAATGACACGACGCAGACTAATATCATCGTCAGGATTGGCAATCAGCCTGAGATACGCTAGGATATCCTTAATTTCTTTCCGATCATAGAACTTAATTCCGCCCACGATGCTGTATTGAATATTCGATTTGAGCAGAACTTCCTCCATAACCCGTGATTGGGCATTAGTTCGGTAAAGAATGGCGATATCCGCATATTTATGTTCACCGTCACGCACAAGATCGTTAATCTTTCCAGCTACGAATTGTGCTTCACCCTGTTCACTATCCGCACGGAAATAAGACAGCTTACTGCCTTCCATATTTTCTGTCCAAAGGTTCTTCGGCTTACGGTTCTGGTTCTTGCCGATGACGTTATTTGCAGCGTCAAGAATCCGTTTTGTGGACCGATAGTTTTGTTCTAAGAAAATCATCGTCGCATTCGGATAATCTTTTTCAAAGGACAAAATATTGGCAATGTCCGCTCCCCGCCAACGATAAATCGACTGATCAGAGTCACCCACTACACATAGATTACGGAATCTAGATGCCATTAATTTCACAAGCATATACTGAGCCCTGTTCGTATCCTGATATTCATCAACATGGATATATTGAAACTTACGCTGATAATATTCAAGGACTTCCGGCACACGCTGAAAGAGCTGGATCGTCTTCATAATTAAGTCATCAAAATCCAGTGCTTGATTTTTCCGGAGCCTTTTTTGGTATTCAGTATAGACATCGGCAGCAACCTTTGTAAAAAAATCAGAAGCCGTTTTTGAATACTCCTCAGGCGTAACCAATTCGTTTTTCGCCGAACTGATCGTACCAAGTAATGCTCGATAATCATATTTTTTTGTATCCAAATTTTTATCTTTTAGAATTTGTTTAATCACCGATTGTTGATCAGATGTATCCAAAATGGAGAAATTCCGATTGTACCCTATCCGATCAATATCACGTCTTAAGATACGGACACACATGGAGTGGAACGTTGAAATCCAGATATCGTTAGAAGCCCCGCCTAAAATAGTACGAACTCTCTCTCTCATTTCTCTTGCTGCTTTATTTGTGAAGGTAATGGCCAAGATATTCCACGGAGCCACTTCCTTTTCAACCATTAGAAAAGCAATACGATGGGTAAGAACCCGTGTCTTTCCGGATCCTGCACCAGCCATAATTAATAGCGGGCCATCAGTAGCTTTTACTGCTGCTTGCTGCTGATCATTTAATCCTTTAAGTAATTTCTCTGCTAAATATTGCATTCTATATCCCACCTCAATCGAACATTTGTTCCTTACTATACTATACCCTGTTCTGCTGATTCTTGCCAACACGCAGGAACATCTATTTTACTGCACCAACCGTTGTGAGTGCGATGGCAAGATCTTCATATATAATGTTTCCAACAACTACTACATCAGCAAAACGCGCCATCTCTGCCGCCTTCTCAGGTGAATTAATACCGCCTCCATAAAAAAGGACGGTTTCCTCCAAGTTCTGACTAGCTGTCTGCACTGTATTCACATCTCCATAACTGCCGCTATACTCTAAATAAAATATTGGCAGATGAAACATTTTTTCGGCCATCATGGCATAGGCACCGACATCCTCGGCATCCAGATTCGTATCCGCGGACGTCAATACTGCAGCCTTACAATCCGGATTCATGATGCAATACCCTTCCACGAACATCTCATCCCAATCCATCAATTCGCCATACTCCTTTACAGCCTGTTGATGAAGCTTCATCATCCAATTAGGATCAGTACTATTTAAAACGCTTGGAATAAAATATAAATCAAAACCAGGCGTAACAATCTCAAGTGATGACACCTCTAACACACAAGGAACCGTATAACGGCGGACTCTGGCCATCAAGTCAAGAACATTTTCCAACGTAACTCCATCACTGCCCCCAACAAGAATAGCATCGGTACCGGATTCGCAGATTTTCTCTAACGACTCATCCGTAATCTCTTTATTTGGATCGAGTTTGAAAGCATGCTTCCACTCGCGAAAATCGTACATCATACATCCTCCTATCTACTTCCCATTACACCATTATAGCATTAAGAAATTTCATAAAAAAAGATATAACACGAAAAACGTAAGTACCCCGTTTTGACCGCGAAGGAAATAGGGCGAGGAACCTAAAGGCGCCCTTTGCCTTTTGGGGACTCTCCTCTTTTCCACAGCGGTCTGGGGTGCTGGAGTTAGACAAACGAAAAACGTAAGTACCCCGTTTTGACTGCGAAGGAAATAGGGTGAGGAACCTAAAGATGGCCCGCTTAGTTGTAGTTGCAGCGGGGGTATTTCCTCTATTTTGTTACCTTCTCAGCAGTTATTCCCGTCTGGACAAGCGTTATTCCCGTCTCGACGCTAATTTTGAGCAAATAATACCCAGAGAGGTATCACTGTAGTGTTTATTTGAAAATTTGTCACTTTGCTTGGGGTGGAGCACTTTTTAGGGGGAGTCCTCTAAGATGGTAAGCCCCGCCATTTTTAGAACAGCGGGGGATTGTCTTCACTACTTGAAAAAATAAAAAGGCAGGATTTTAAGCTTCCCGCCTTTCGTTATGGTTTATTCTTTTACTTCTTCTTTGATTCGATCAAGGGCCATGGAGTACGCATCGTTTCCATAGTTTAGGCAGCGTTTTACGCGTGAAATGGTTGCGGTGCTGGCACCTGTTTCTGTTTCTATTTTATGATAGGTTTTGCCCTCTTTGAGCATTCTTGCTACTTCAAGGCGTTGAGCCAGAGATTGAATTTCATTTACTGTGCATAAATCGTCAAAAAAGCGATAACATTCTTCCATATCGTTTAGGGATAGAATGGCGGTGAATAATTGGTCTAAATCTTTTCCTTTTAATTTATCAATTTGCATAGTTTAACTCCTTCTTTAATTACTCTTTGGCATTCAAAGTAACGGTTGCTTCGAGACCAGGATCTGCAGGAACGACGTTAACCCAAGTCTTTCCGGTGATAAGCCCTGCTTCTGTCCCATCAATCATAGGAACAATTCTTCCATTTTTATTTACCCATTGAATTTCATTTACTTTACCTTTTTGAAGCAGATACCCATTGCCGCCGGCAGTAAGATCAATATTTCTGCGTCCTTCTTTGTCAATTACCTTATGCGGCGCCTCAATAATAAGAAGATTATCAAGGAGGATGGGAGTTTGAACCTCCGCCTCAATAGTCTGTTCACCATCGGAATACCGTTGATACTTTCCTGCTTCTTCGTCATACTCGTAACTAGCATTATAAGAGCTGTTACCATAAGAAACGCGTGCAGATAAAGCTTCGTCACCAGCTAGTTTTCCGGCCTTTTCTTCACTTAAGAAGGAAAATGGTTCGGGCGCTCCAGTCAGGTCAAATGAATTCTGTTCAGCCCCTTTTTCAATATTCGCAAAAGTGATGTACGAATTATGCGGTGCTTTTCGATCGTTCGATCGCGTAAATAATGTTCCATCATACTTCAAGCCATTAAGTGCTTCAATATAATTATTAGCAAGCATCGTCTTTGCATCAGGACTATTGCCATGACAAACATAAATACAATCCAGTCCTTTAGCAAGTTCAATAAAATAGTCTCTAGCACTGCGAATCGGACCGACTTCTTCAGGCCAGGTACTTTGATACACTGCTAAAAAACGAGTGATATTGGCTTCAGCCAGTAGTTCGTAAACGATATCTGCATCAGCTAGTCCCGTTTGAGGTCTTGCTTTCGGATGATTGTTAATCGTGACTGCAATTGCTCTTCTATCAATATCCTCATTGGTGCTAATCCCTGTTAACGGGTATTTTTGTTCACTATTTTTAGTTGTTTTCGTTTTTTCGGAAGGCTGTTTGGGATCTTCTTCTGTTTGGGTGCAGCCGGTAATTAATAATAAAGAGGCTAATAAAACAAATAACATCTTTACCTTCATCATTCACACTCCCTGCTGTTGAGAATTCCCTCTCTTTCACATTTTAACGCATTATCGAGGGAAAGAGTACAGTTTTATTCATTACATCATAGATTCCAAGCTGAGTTACTCGAATATAAGGCAGGTGTGTGGCTGAGAAAAATAATAGCGTATAGATTGGATCGTTGAAACGATATCCTTTTTGCTCTAATAGTGTTTTTAATTCCAGCTCTTCTTTTATAAGTGTCTCTACTGACTTAGTAGACATTATTCCGTTTAGTGGTAACTCCATTTCATAACTAATTTTACCATTTTCAGCCAGCACTATACCGCCGCCTAATTCCTTCATACGATTAAAAGCCAGGACCATATCTTTTTTACTTTTACCAATCATGACGATATCCCCTGTATTGGAAAACGAGCTGCAAAATCCACTCAACTTATTTGCAAATCCTTTAATAATCGTATTAATCCGCCATTTCCCACCGCGGTCAATCATGACAAAAAAGCATTGATCGTCCTTATATGACAATTCATCGAAAGAAACGTCTGTCACAACTGAATATGGCTTAAGAATAACATCATTCACCATTTCTATTCCAAAGGGCATTGAAAATTCAAAATCCCTTGCCGCATCAATGTCCCATTCAAGCTCTAAGGGTTCTAATTGAAAGTCTTTCCAGTTTATAGTTGTTTTACTGGGCAGGCACTCGCCTTCCCGCTTTACCCATTGTCCCTTTGCCAAAACAGAAACAGGGGTAGGATTTTTTTCATTTGATAAGAAATTAATATTCGCCACTCTACCTGTAGCGATATTGCCGTGCAAATACTCCATATTATAATACCGAGCAATGTTAATAGTCGCCATGTTATAAGCATCAATGACCGGTACACCACTATCAATGGCTATCTTAATTAATTGATCTGTATATCCTTCTTCATGGAAGGATGGAGGAGAACCATCCGTCGTATAGAAAAACTTATCAAACTGGTTAATACCAAGTTCTTGAATTTCCTTTAAAAGTTTTGGTAAATCTGGACGAATGGACGAGTGACGAAGCGCAACCGTATACCCTTGCATCAGACGGTTCATTACTTCTTCGCCTGACATAGCTTCATGATCACAATCCGCGCCAAACAGCATCAATTTAGCCAATGTTTTTTCTGATGCACCTGGAAAATGACCCTCAATTTTCTTTCTCATTCGTTTTGTTTCTTGAATCCAATGAAGCATCATATCATCGCCGTCTAAAAGCCGCGGCCATCCTGTTAGTTCTCCACCCTGTAAAACTGCGTCATGCTCAAGCCATGCCTTTACCTCGCCGTGAGTAAAAATCAGTTCCTCATCCAAAAGTTCTGTTTGTCCGTCAAAACGACACCACCAATACATGGTTGCTGGGATTGTCCGGAGTTCTTTTAATAAAGAAAACGCTTTCTTTTTATCTAATTGTAAAAACAACATCAGGTTATCATTTAGTAAAGTTGTCGTTCCATATTTAGATGTATATTGAGAAAGCGTAAGGGGATTATATAACTGAAACGGGTGAGCATGGGGCTCTATATAACCTGGCACTAAAAAGCGGCCTTCACAATTAATAACTTCACAGCCCTCTACATCATCGGGATACTTTTCTCCAACATAGACAATTCGATCATCATATATCCAGATGTTTGCTTTCGTCCATTTTCTTAAATATTGGTTGAGGTAGACTGCGTTATGGAGTAAAATCGTCGGCGCTTTACTTCCATCTAGTACTTCAACATGTTCACGTAAATCTTTGTTTTTCCATCTATATCGCTGTTCTAACATAACGAATCCTCCAGTTGCTACTATTTTTCCAGGTATTTTTATGAATAATAATATACTATTAATTGAATTAGAGTAAGATTATTCTGATTTTCTTTATAATACCATATTCTCCCACGCAACACATTAACGTTTTACAAAAATAATATTAAATAAAGGAGACATCAACATGAAATTCACACCTAATATCAGTATTATGAATGCATTACTTCGGATCACATGTGGATTTACCTGCTTAACGTGGGCTGGGGCTAAATTAGCGAAAAAACCGTGGAATAATTCTTATTTAATCGTGGCCATGCTATCAGGAATGAAAATTGGTGAAGGAATTCTAAGGTATTGCCCGGTTACTGATATGGTTGAAGAAGGTCTAGAAAAAAAGATGGATTCAGAAGAAAGTGAATTCCTCCCGAACCGCCACTGATAAAGTAAAACACCCCCTTCCTAATGGAAGGGGGTGTTTTACTTATCAAGAAAAGTCGAATTGGATAGCATGATGGCCAATATCTTTACGCCAGAATAAGCCATCATTATGCAACTTCTCCAGTTCCCGATAAACGTTAGTCTGTGCTGATAACAAGTCTTTACCTTTTCCTGTCACCAGTAACACACGACCACCGTCAGTCATGTATTCACCAGCTTCATCTTTCTTTGTACCAGCGTGATAAATATGAACATCCTCACTAATGTAATGTAGACCAGAAATTTTGCAGCCTTTTTCATATTCACTCGGGTACCCTTTAGAAGCAACAACTACTCCTAAAACGGGTTGTTGATCCCAGACAAGTTTATAATCCTCTTGTCTTAGCACAGCAAGCATTGCTTCTGCCAAATCGTTTTGAAGACGCGGTAAGACTACTTGCGTCTCAGGATCTCCAAATCTTGCATTAAACTCAATAACCTTTGTTCCTTTTTTGGTTACGATCAGCCCAGCATATAAAACGCCGGTAAAAAATCTTCCTTCTTCAATAAGTGCTTCTGCAACAGGTTTAACTACCTGTTCAATCGCCTTGGATACAATAACATCTGGAATTTGCGGGACAGGAGAATAGGCCCCCATCCCTCCAGTATTCGGTCCTTTATCACCATCATAGGCACGCTTATGATCCTGAGCGATTGCCAGTGGATAAACTCGATCACCATTCACAAACGACATCAAACTGAATTCCTCACCATCAAGAAATTCTTCAATGACCACTTTTTGAGATGCATCTCCAAACTTAGCATTTAGAAGCATGTCCTGTAAGGCTTCAATCGCGTCCTCCATTGTTTTGGCAACAACTACCCCTTTACCAGCAGCCAATCCATCTGCTTTAATAACAATCGGTATACCGACTTCCTCCACATAGGATTTTGCTTTTTCAAAATCCGTAAATGTTTCATAAGCAGCCGTAGCAATATCGTATTTTTTCATTAAATCCTTGGCAAATGTTTTACTCCCTTCGATTTCAGCCGCACGTGCACTCGGTCCGAAAACGGTTAATCCTTCATTAGTGAATTCATCAGCAAGTCCATTAATTAATGGAATTTCGGCTCCAATAACGGTAAGCGCTATATCGTTTTCCTTAGCGAACCGAATTAACGCATCGTGATTACTTTCATCAATCGCTGTGAGCTCGGCTACGTCCTCCATCCCAGCATTCCCTGGGGCAACAAACACCTTTGACACGCTCTTACTTTCATGAAACTTTCTGGCTAGGGCATGTTCTCGCCCGCCGCGTCCAATCACTAAAACTTTCATAGGACCACCCCGTTTTCAGTTAGTCATGCCAGTAAGTCTCTTATACCCTTTTTAGCACAAATCCGAACAACTTTTTTCAATTAATGTTTGAAATGTCGGACGGCAGTGAATACCATGGTAATCCCATATTCATCTGCTTTTTTAATTGAATCTTCATCCTTCACTGAACCTCCTGGTTGGATGATCGCAGTAATTCCTGCTTTTGCTGCTGCTTCAACCGTATCGTCCATAGGGAAAAAGGCATCTGATGCTAATGCGGCACCTTTTGCTTTTTCTGCCGCTTGAGTAAGAGCGATATTGGCTGCACCTACACGATTCATCTGCCCAGCACCAACCCCATATGTCATACCTTCTCCACAAACTACAATTGCATTAGACTTAACATGCTTAACGACCTTCCAGCCAAGCTTTAAATCTTCCCATTCTTGTTCGGTAGGCTGACGCTTGGTAGGCACAGTGATCGTTGCCTCTTCAAAGCCATATGTATCACGATCTTGGACAAGAAGTCCTCCCTGAATCGAGGTGAATTTCCGTTCGTCTTTAACACCACTGTCAAAAGAGACAGTTAACAGCCGGATATTCTTTTTAACACTTAGGATTTCAAATGCTTCTTGTGTAAAGCTTGGTGCAATAATGATTTCAAGGAAAATATCCTTTAACATACTGGCTGTCTCAAGATCCACTTCTCTATTCAGTGCAATAATGCCGCCAAAAATCGATGTAGAATCCGCATCAAAGGCTTTTTTAAAGGCGGCAGCAATCGTATCTCCAGTTCCAACACCACATGGATTCATATGTTTAACTGCAACTGCAGCCGGTTCATTGAACTCTTTAACAATTTGCAGGGCTGCATCAGCGTCATTAATATTATTATAAGAAAGCTCTTTTCCATGTAATTGTTCCGCATAAGCAATTGAAAAAGCAGAACCAAGTGGTTTTTTATAAAATGAGGCTTGTTGATGCGGATTTTCTCCGTAACGTAGTGTTTGTTTTAAATCAAATGTCATCGTTAAACTTTCTGGGTTTTCCTCACCAGCAAGCTCGGTCATATACTCAGAAATCACCGCATCATAGCCAGCCGTATGACGGAAAACCTTCGCAGCAAATTGGCGTTTCTTCGCTGGTGACACCTGTCCATTTTCATTAAGTTCTGCAATAACACCAGGATAATCAGCTGGATCAACCACGACTGTAACATGCTCATGATTCTTTGCCGCGGAGCGCAGCATCGTCGGCCCGCCAATGTCAATATTCTCAATTGCGTCCTCAGGTGTAACGTCAAGTTTAGCAATCGTTTGTTGGAATGGATATAAATTAACGCAAACAAGCTCAATTGGCTGGATTTGATGTTCTTCCAGTTGAGCTAGATGAGCTGAATCGTTCGGTCTTGCTAAAAGTCCGCCATGTACGTTTGGGTGCAGCGTTTTGACACGACCATCTAGAATTTCAGGAAAACCGGTAACATCGCTGATGCCGATGACTTCAAGACCATGATCAAGCAACGTCTTTTTAGTTCCCCCTGTTGAAATAATTTCAAATCCTGCTTCAATTAATCCTTTTGCAAATTCTACAATTCCTGTTTTATCTGAAACACTAATTAGTGCACGTTTCATTTTGAACCCTCCAAGTTTAAGTTTATACAGTCGTGCAGCAATTGCTGTACGACGGCAGGATATACTTGATGCTCTGCCAGTTGTATGCGTTTCTGTATACTTTCCCTCGTATCTCCTGTTTCAATCTCAACAGCTCTTTGTGCAATGATTTGACCAGTATCCATTCCCTCATCGACATAATGGACCGTCAGCCCCGTTACCTTAACACCAGCATTAACAGCCTGGTCAACTGCATCTTTACCTGGAAAGGCCGGAAGAAGTGATGGATGGATGTTTATGATTCTTCGCGGATATGCTTGTAATAATGTCGCTCCTATCAATCTCATATACCCAGCAAGAAGGATGAAATCGATATTTTCTCTGTTTAACTGTTCTAATAAGGCTTGTTCATAGGCTACTTTAGATGAATAACATTTTGGTGAAACACATAGAAAAGGAATCCGTTCAGCCGAAGCCCTTTTCAACACATACGCTTCTGGTTGATCACAAATAAGCAGACTGATTTTCGCACCAAGTACACCTGTTTTCTCTGCTTCAACCAAGGCCTGAAAATTGCTCCCGTTCCCTGATGCAAATACTGCAATCTTTTTCATGACTGCCTCCTTACACCGTTTCCCGAAAAGACACACCGGCAATGTTTGTCACTCTTCCAATGATTGATGCTTCTTCACCTAATTCATTAAAATATTGACATAGGTGATTTGCTTCGGTTTCCTTCACTACGATCGTCATACCAATTCCCATGTTAAATACATTAAACATTTCAGCTGAACGGAGCTTGCCCTTTTCTTGAAGCAAATTGAAAATGGTCGGAATCTTCCATGAGTCTAGAATGATCTCAACCCCTAGATGATTTGGCAGCATACGAGGAATATTTTCAATAAACCCTCCACCGGTAATATGGGCCAGACCTTTTAAGTCATATTGTTTTAAGGCAGCTATGATTGATTTCACGTAGATTTTCGTTGGTTTAAGAAGTTCCTCGCCAAGTGAACAACCAAGCTCCTCGACCTTTTCGCTAAGGTCCATTCCTGCATCCTGTAAAAGAACTTTACGAACTAATGAGTAGCCATTGCTATGGATGCCGCTAGACGCTAGACCAATCACAACATCTCCCGCTTGAATCGTTTCACCTGTCACTAACTGTGCTTTCTCTGCAGCCCCAACAGCAAATCCAGCTACATCATATTCTTCAGACGAGTACATTCCCGGCATTTCTGCCGTTTCACCGCCAATTAAAGCACAGCCTGCCTGTTCACAGCCATCGGCTACCCCTTTGACAATCTGTTCAATTCGTTCTGGGTCCGCTTGCCCGCATGCAATATAATCGAGGAAGTAAAGAGGCTCAGCTCCCTGGACAATAATATCGTTCACACACATAGCTACACAATCAATCCCAATTGTATCATGTTTATCCATCATTATTGCCAGAAGCAATTTGGTGCCGACTCCATCCGTTCCTGAAACCAGCACTGGTTCTTTTAGCCCTAGCGTCGACAAATCAAACATGCCGCCAAAGCCTCCTAGCCCACTCATAACACCCGTACGCATTGTCTTTTGGACATGCTTTTTCATACGTGAAACGGCTTCATAGCCCGCTTCTATATCTACGCCAGCTTCTTTATATGCATTTGACACAATATTGCCTCCTCATACTCAGCATTTCAGATATCCTTCACGTGTTTCCTCATAAATTTCTGTTGGATAATTGCCAGTAAAGCAAGCCATACAAGCACCATGAGTCTTACCATCAAACGATCGACCAATTCCTTCAACGGTACCTTCAACACTTAAGAAGGTGAGTGAATCAGCACCAATCAACTGCCGAATTTCTTCAACTGAATTTTCAGAGGCAATCAATTCGGATGTAGTTGAGGTATCAATGCCATAAAAACAGGGGTTTTTAATCGGAGGTGAGCTGATCAGAACGTGGACCTCTTTTGCTCCTGCTTCCTTTAGCATGGTTACAATTCGCTTACTTGTCGTTCCCCGAACAATTGAATCATCAACCATTACCACCCGCTTGCCTTCAACTACTCCTCTTACGGCTGATAATTTCATCTTTACACCCTGTTCCCGTAAAGACTGTGAAGGCTGGATAAATGTCCGGCCTACATATCTATTTTTAATTAATCCAAGTTCATAAGGCATCCCCGTTGCCTCAGCATAGCCAATTGCGACGGAAATACTAGAATCAGGAACTCCTGTTACTACATCCGCTTCAATGGTTACTTCCTTTGCCAGCTGCTTTCCGAGATTCTTTCTCGCAGTATGAACATTAATTCCTTCAATATTACTATCCGGACGGGCAAAATAAATGTACTCCATCGTGCACATCGCCCGTTGGGAGGACATGGAAAAGTACTCAGATGTTATTCCGTCATCATTAATAACGACTAATTCACCAGGTTCCACATCACGAACAAATTTCGCACCTACGATATCTAACGCACATGTCTCCGATGCGACAACATAGGCATCACCAAGCTTACCAATAGATAATGGACGTAAACCGTGGGGATCTAACGCCACCATCATTTCTGTCTCAGTCATAATTAGAAAAGCATATGCACCTTTTAGCATACTCAATGCATTTTTAAGTCGGTTTTTATGTGTTGCAAAACCGCCTCTACGAATTAAGTGTGCAAGTACTTCTGTATCTGAAGAAGTCTGAAATATACTCCCCTGAGCTTCTAACTGTGATTTTAATTGATTTGCATTGACCAGATTACCGTTATGAGCCAATGCCATGGCGCCGCTTTGGAAGTTGAACAGCAGCGGTTGGACATTTTCATATCCTCCGCCGCCTGCTGTTGCATATCGAACATGGCCAATTGCCGCTCTCCCACTGAGGTTTTTCATTTTCTCCGTCGTAAAGACTTCTGTAACGAGCCCTTCACCTTTGACACATGTTAGCTGATCGTCGTTCATTTCAACAATCCCAGCGCCTTCTTGTCCTCGATGCTGCAGACTATGCAATCCGTAATAGGTAATTTGTGCAGCATCCTCATGACCCCAGATTCCAAAAACACCGCATTCCTCATTTAGTCCTTTTAATTCAGCAAGCATGGAATGGCTCCTTTCCAAGCAGCATGTAATTCAGAAACGTCTACATCTATCAAATTTATTCCCGCTTCATTCACCATTTTTAATGTTGCATCATGTGTGACTGTCCCAACCAGGGAGGCATCTTCCACAAGTGCTTCAAACCCTTCTTTATCTTCCGGTTTTATTGAAAGAATAAATCGTGATTGCGTTTCTGCGTATAGAGCTGATATCACATCACCTTTGATGACTATTTCAGCTCCAAGTCCATTTTGACCAAACAATGATTCTGCTGCCGCTACGGCAAATCCGCCTTCGGCAATGTCATGTGCGGATGCCACTAATCCCAGTTGAATCGCTTGAAGAATGTGCTGTTGGCGTTTTTGTTCCACGGCAAGGTCTATAACAGGTGCCGGTCCAGAAATTTTGCCATCAATCATTTTCTGCAGCTCACTTCCGCCAAACTCAGATTTTGCTTCGCCAATTACATAAATTAAATCCCCGGCTTGTTTGAATTCCTGTGTGGTTATATGAGCTAAATCACTGATCAATCCAACCATCCCAATTACAGGTGTTGGATAGATGGCTACTCCATTTGTTTCGTTATAAAGAGAGACATTTCCGCCAATGACTGGTGTTTGCAGCGTACGACACGCTTCACTCATGCCATCAGTTGCTTTTTCAATTTGCCAGAAAATTTCTGGTTTCTCCGGGCTGCCAAAATTTAAACAGTCTGTAATAGCCAACGGCTCTGCACCAGAACAAATGATATTACGAGCTGCTTCAGCAACCGCAATCTTTCCACCCATTTCTGGATCAAGGTAGAGGTAGCGGGAATTGCAATCCGTTGTCATAGCTAAAGCCTTATTAGTATCACGGATCCGAACGACAGCAGCATCTGAACCTGGTGCTACAACTGTATTTGTTCGTACCATATAGTCATATTGGTCATAAACCCATTCTTTACTTGAGATGGTCGGCTGTGACAACAAATCTTTCAACGTAGTCTTGTAATCGGAAATTTGTGGTGCTGGAATAGTCATAGCTTGAAACTCTCGGAAATAGTCTGGTTCACTTGATGGTTTATGATAAACAGGAGCTTCTTCAGCCAGCGCATCCACAGGAACATTGGCAATGATTGAGCCTTTATGCGTCAGTTTTAAATTCTTTTCCTTTGTTACCTGTCCAACTGCTACTGCCTCAAGATCATATTTAGAAAATATCTCTCTGATTTCTTGTTCGCGCCCTTTTTTCACAACAATAAGCATCCGTTCCTGAGATTCTGAAAGCATCATTTCGTAAGCGGTCATTCCTGTCTCACGCTGCGGGATAAGATCAAGGTTCATTTCAATTCCAGACCCTGCCTTACTGGCCATCTCTGCTGAAGAACTCGTTAATCCTGCAGCACCCATGTCTTGAATTCCAACAAGTGCATCCGATTTAATCAAATCAAGGCATGCTTCAAGAAGCAGCTTCTCCATGAAAGGATCACCCACCTGCACTGCAGGCCGTTTGGCTTCAGATGTTTCTGTCAATTCTTCTGAGGCAAAAGTTGCGCCATGTATCCCATCACGCCCGGTTTTAGCACCGACATACATAACGGTATTCCCAATACCGCGAGCCTGACCTTTTTGAATTTCATGATGATTAATTAATCCAACACACATAGCATTTACAAGGGGGTTTCCTTCATATGATGGATCAAATTGTATCTCCCCTCCAACAGTTGGTATGCCCATACAATTCCCATACCCAGCAATTCCAGCGACAACTTCTTTAAACAAGTATTTGGTCCTTGGGTTATCCAGCTCGCCAAAGCGTAAAGAGTTCAACATGGCAATTGGGCGGGATCCCATGGAAAAAACATCTCTAATGATCCCTCCGACACCCGTTGCTGCTCCTTGATAAGGTTCAATCGCAGAGGGATGGTTATGGCTCTCAATTTTAAATACTACGGCCTGGTTATCCCCAATATCAACGATTCCAGCGCCTTCTCCTGGACCTTGAAGGACTTTTTTACCTGTGACTGGAAACTTGCTCAATACAGGCTTAGAGTTTTTATACGAACAATGCTCTGACCACATAACCGAAAACAAACCTGTTTCTGTATAATTAGGCGTACGTCCAAGGATTTTTTCCACCATCGCAAATTCTTCATCCGTCAATCCCATTTCTGCAAATATCCGCTCTGACTTAATCATTTCTGGGCTTGGCTCAAGCATTAACGACATGTGATTCCCTCCAGTTCTTAACGATCGATTGAAACAGCATTAATCCGTCATTACTTCCAAGCAGCGAATCAACGGCACGCTCAGGGTGAGGCATCATCCCAAGAACATTTCCCTGCTGATTAATAATTCCGGCAATTTTCTCAAGACTGCCATTTGGATTGTCACCCTTATAGGTAAATACAATTTGATTATTAGCTTTCAACGTTTCTAAAGTTACTTCATCACAATAATAATTTCCTTCTCCATGTGCTACGGGGATATTAATGACATCTCCTTGAGAATAGCTGTTTGTAAAAGCCGTTTCAGCATTTTCAACTTGCAGCTGAACCGGACGACAGATAAATTTCAAATCACGATTTCTACGCATCGCTCCAGGCAGAAGACCTGCTTCAAGAAGAATTTGAAATCCATTACATATTCCAAGTACAGGCTTACCTGCATTTGCCGCTTTAACCACCTCTGTCATCACTGTCGAAAACCGAGCAATAGCCCCTGAGCGTAGGTAATCACCATATGAAAAGCCGCCAGGCAAAAGAATTCCGTCAAATTGATCTAAGTTATCCGCAGTATGCCAAACATATTCCGCTTCTTCTCCTAGTTCATCTTTAATTGCATGATACATATCAACATCACAATTGGAGCCGGGAAATACGATTACGGCAAATTTCACAGCGCGACAACCTCCTCAATATCATAGCGATAGTCCTCAATGACTGTATTAGCCAGCAGGCGTTCACACATTTCTTTAACTAACTGATCCACATCTGTTGTTGTATCTTCAATACTAAGTTCCATATATTTACCGATCCGAACATCCTGCACTTGATTGTAGGTCATACTGTGTAACGATTGTTTAACTGCCGTTCCCTGTGGATCTAAAACACTTTCACGCAAGGTAATGTAAACTTTTACTTTATACATGTTGAGTCTCCTTTAGCTTTGCATAGATTTTTTCGTAAGCCTCTACTAAACTCCCTAAATCGCGTCGGAATACATCTTTATCGAACTTTTCTTTCGTTTCACTGTCCCAGAGCCTGCATGTGTCGGGAGATATCTCGTCGGCCAGCAGGATATCACCATTGGCAAGTTTGCCAAATTCCAGTTTAAAATCGACCAGAAGGACGCCAATTTTTTGAAAAAAGCTTGATAAAACGGTATTCACTTGAAGTGCCTTAGTCCTAAGAACTTTAACTTCCTCACTGCTTGCCACTGCTAGTTCATTGATATGTGCTTCTGTAAGTAACGGATCGCCTAATGCATCATCTTTATAATAAAACTCGACAATCGGTTTTTTGAGAAGCTGACCTTCTGGGAATCCAAGACGCTTTGCCAAACTTCCGGCTGCGATATTACGTACGACTACTTCAAGCGGAATAATGGAGACATTCTTGACCAGTTGTTCACGTTCGGAAATGGATTTTATAAAGTGAGAGGAAATACCCGATTGCTGCAGCTTTGAAAATAGTAAACTGGTAATCCCATTATTCAGAGCACCTTTACCTTCAATTTCCGCTTTTTTTTCGCCATTAAATGCCGTTGCTGAATCTTTATATTCTACCCACACAATTTCCTGGTCTTCTGTTGCATAAATTCGTTTCGCTTTTCCTTCATACAGTAGTTCTCGTTTTTCCATGATTAAGGCCCCCATGTTAGCAATATTGGCAATTTTCACTCTAGTTTTTTTAAAGAAGGCTGCTGGATATCTTACCAGCAGCACTATTTTTAGAGCCCTAAGCGATCAAAGATGTAATCAACCTGTTTTAAATGATGGTGGTAATCAAAACATTCATCCAACTCTTCTTTAGATAATAAACTAGTAATTTTATCATCGTTATCAAGAAGCGTACGGAAAGGAACTTGTTTTTCCCACGATTCCATTGCTTTTGGCTGAACGGTGTCATAGGCTTCTTCCCTGGCTAGCCCTTTATCAATTAATGTAAGTAATACACGTTGTGAATAAATCAGGCCAAGCGTACGGTCCATATTACGTTTCATATTCTCCGGATAAACAGTCAAATTCTTCACGATGTTCCCGAAGCGATTAAGCATATAATTCAAGGCTATCGTCGCATCCGGAAGAATAATACGTTCAGCAGATGAATGAGAAATATCACGTTCATGCCAAAGTGGTACATTATCGTAAGCAGTCTGCATATAGCCGCGGATAACACGGGCAAGACCGGTCATATTTTCTGAACCAATTGGATTTCGTTTATGAGGCATCGCAGATGAGCCCTTTTGACCCTTAGCAAACCTCTCTTCTACTTCACGTGTTTCACTTTTTTGCAGCCCGCGGATTTCGATAGCAAACTTTTCAATGGACGTAGCAATTAAAGCCAGTGTTGCCATATAATCCGCATGACGGTCACGCTGTAAAGTTTGAGTTGAAATCGGTGCAGCTTCAAGACCAAGCTTTTCACAAACATAGCTTTCGATGAACGGATCGATATTAGCAAATGTACCGACTGCACCAGACATTTTCCCAACTTCAATGCCCTTACAAACGGATTTAAAGCGTTCTAGATTACGTTTCATTTCTTCATGCCAAAGCGCAAGCTTCAACCCAAAGGTGGTTGGCTCTGCATGGACTCCATGTGTACGTCCCATCATGACTGTAAACTTATGTTCGATAGCTTTATTTTTTAAGATTTCAATAAAACGTTCTAAATCAGCAAACAAAATTTCATTTGCTTGTTTCAAGATATAAGATAGTGCCGTATCCACAACATCTGTTGAGGTAAGACCATAATGAACCCATTTCCGTTCTTCACCAAGGGATTCTGAAACTGCTCTTGTAAAAGCCACCACATCATGACGCGTTTCTTCTTCAATTTCCTTGATACGTTTTGTATCAAAAGAAGCATTTTCACGAAGTAACTTTACATCTTCTTTTGGGATAGCACCTAATTCCGACCATGCTTCACAAGCAAGAATTTCTACCTCCAGCCATGCTTTAAATCGATTGTCTTCTGTCCAAATCGCGCCCATTTCGGGACGAGTATACCGTTCTATCATTTTATTTCCTCCGTTTCAACCTGATGCTTCCAAATCCGACTAGCTTCTAATTCGGCTAATGCTTGTTTAATTGTGGGGCGCAATAAAGTGATATGGCCCATTTTCCTTTTTGGCTTAGCTTCTTCTTTTCCATACAGATGGAATTTCCAATCCTTTTGTTCCGTAATAGCGGAGAGCGCGCCATCAAGATGTTCCCCAAGAAGATTAGCCATAACAACGGGTTTTAATAATGTCGTATTAGCTAACGGCCAATTACAGATAGCACGGACATGCTGCTCAAATTGAGAGGTTTCACAAGCCTCAATTGTAAAGTGTCCAGAATTATGCGGCCGTGGTGCCAGCTCGTTGACAATTAATTCACCGGTTTCTGTCAAAAACATTTCTACGGCAAGGGTTCCGACCAAATGAAGTTCTTCAGCAAGTTTTCTCGCAAGTTGTACTGCTTTTTGCTCGGCTTCCTGTGTAATTCGGGCTGGAACAATGGTTTGATGCAATATGTTATTTTGATGTATGTTTTCAGCGACAGGAAAATGAGTCAGGTCACCATTTGCCTTACGAGTCATAATGACCGAGATTTCTTTAACAAAAGGTACCCATGCTTCGAGGACACAAGTGCCATTTTCTACTAGAATACTCGCTTTAGTTATATCAGACTCTTCTCGAATCACCAACTGCCCTTTTCCATCATAGCCTCCCCGAACTGTTTTTAACACACTCGGATAGCCTAATTTCTCAACAGAAACGTAAATTTCTTCGATTGAATGGATAGGGTAATATGGAGCAACAGGAACTCCAGCCGCCTTTATGGCTGTTTTTTCACGTAACCGATCCTGTGAAATCTTCAGTAGTTCCGTTCCTTGTGGCAAATTAGCATGTTCCTTCAACCATTCAAGGGCCTCAGCACTCACATTTTCAAATTCGTAAGTAATGACATCACTAATTGTAGAAAGTTTTCTTAGACTAGCCAAATCATCGTATGCACCAGTTATCTCATAGTCAGCTACTTGCCCGCACGGACAACCAAGCGTTGGATCCAATACGGCAATCTTGAATCCTGATGCTTTAGCAGCCAGCGCCATCATTCTTCCCAGCTGACCACCTCCGATTATCCCGATTGTTTGATTAGGCCCTATAACTTGCTTATTTAAGCTGCTCACTGCTCTCAAATACCTTTTCCCTCGTTTCATGTCGTAAAGCTTCTAACCCCTCTACGATTGCCGGATTATTTATAGAAAGGATTTGTCCTGCAAGCAACCCTGCATTTGTCGCTCCAGCCTTTCCAATAGCCACAGTCGCAACTGGTACGCCGCCTGGCATTTGAACAATTGATAATAATGAATCGATTCCATTAAGCGTCTTTGTTTGCACCGGTACGCCAATCACCGGAACTGTTGTTTTGGATGCAATCATCCCAGGCAAATGCGCTGCCCCTCCTGCACCAGCAATAATCACATTCAATCCTCTATCTCTGGCATTCTCAGCATACTCAAACATTAAATCAGGAGTCCGGTGTGCGGACACTACTCTCTTTTCAAATGGTATATGTAACTGTTCTAAGACTTCACAGGTATACTTCATTGTTTCCCAATCTGAAACGCTACCCATAATAACGCCAACTTGTGGTCTCATTCCTTCGCCTCCAACAATGCTGGTAGTGGATTAAATAAAAAAATCCGAGCAGAAACTCTCCAAAGAGAAAGTGTCTGCCCGGATTACCCTTAAATATAAAAATAGAGTATGGTCCTAACGTTCATCTTTCTCTCATAGTCCGATAATTTACGGTTATCGGGTAGAAACTTTGGGCCATATCCCCTGGATTATATGAGAGACTTCTATATCATTAGTTACATTTTAACCATTACCCTAAATGCCTGTCAAGAAAATATCGAATATTAATCAAAATTTTAAATTTAATGTTCGTGTTTTACTGAATAATTTTGGCTTCAAAAACTATTTTTCGATCTACAGGCTCGTATTGAGTAATTCCATCCGAAATTTGTTCAGCAAAAATTGGCTTTTCAATCCGCCGCACTGGAGCATACCCTTCTGCCTTCATTCGTTCAAGACAAGAATCAATACTTTCCCCTTTTGCCACTTCAAACGTCTTCTTACTTTTCTGCGTCACGAAATAATCGTCCCTTCTTAACTGACTTAACCCAAAAACCACCATGAATTGTTTTCGGCTCATAAGCGATTATAAAAGCCTTCGGATCAAGCTGTTTAATCGTATCATATAATTTCAACTCATATTTTCTCGGCGTCAAAATCTGCAGCGCCATTCGATCGCCCTCAAGCCCCTGAGCCATCCAATCTGTCACACCAAAACCTTTTTCCCTTATTCTTTTCGAAAGATTATTATTTTTATAATCAGCAGTAATCACATTAACCGTAATATATCCTATTGCCAACTTCTCTTCAATCTTCATTCCCACTATAACACCAATACCATAACCCACTGCATAGGCAATTAAGTTTTGAATTTTATCCAAATTATCCAATACAAGCCCCAGCCCAACCACATAAATAACTATTTCTATCATGCTTATTGATGCAGCCAGATACCGATAACCTTTAAGAGTAAGAATCATTCGAATTGTAAAAAACGTTACATATACAATATTAATTATAAGAATAATGAGTACCATAATAACACTGTTTTCTAGCACTGTACCCGCCCCTATCTATTTTATTTTACCCTAATTTACACGTATCACACGTTCATCAGCCAAACATTCCTGCCCAACATGTATGTAGTACTTATAGATAAGGATTTCATACCTACTAATGATACAGCTCTACTATGTATTTGCAAGATTAAAATACAGCATAATGGAAAATATTATTATATTAGACTACCTTTAGAAATAGTTACCAGTTGGTTATTTGGGGTTATCCTTTTAACTTACTTCTTTGGGAGATCTCTTTTTTAAGAAAGCATGCTGACTTTTAGATTTTCGTGGGGGAGATTTTTTCTATTTATCGGCTATTCCGGCTGTTAATCCCGTCTAGTGTGACCTTATTCCCGTCTGAGAGGGCCGTATTCCCGTCTGGGCACGATTTTAGCACTAAAATACCCCATAGGGCACCACGAACATGCGTCACTTTCTTCTGACTATACGAAAAAAACACCACAAAAAAAGACCAGCTATGCAGCTGATCTTTTCTTTCTTGTT
>NZ_AJTN02000207.1 GCF_000305495.1 Peribacillus psychrosaccharolyticus ATCC 23296
AAAGTTAATTTTTTACCGCCATCAGATAAATTTGAACTTGCAGGTGTCACTGACGTTCCATCTACACTTAGACCAAGTGATCCACCAGGTGTTGCTGTAACTGCTTCTGAAAAAGTTATTACTAACTTAGGAGCTTGTTGTGTAACTTCATTAACTCCACCAGTTAAAGTAATATCAGCTCCTATTAAACCAGTAGCTAAAGTTGTTGTAGCAGTTGCAGGAGTTGCAGTAGATACGAAGCTAGCTTTTAATTGGGCTTGTGTTACTCCATCAATTGCAGTTATTACTTCTCCAATTGTAGATTTGACCGAACCATCAATTAAATTATTAGCAGCATCTACTGTTAATACTTTAGTTGTCGTATCATATGAAGCTTTGATTGCATCATTTGTTTTATCTGTATCTGTTATTTTTACTTTAACATCATTGAATGCAACACCATTATTTGGTGCAGTTACAGTAAATGTATCAGTAGCACTAACAGTATGATTTCCTTTAGCCTTTACTCCTGTAACACCCGTAACACCTTCAGTATATTCAGATTGCGCTGTAACCTTAGTCGCAAGGATACTAGACACAGCTGTTGTAAAAGCAGTATCTAATTGAGTTTGTGTATATCCAGTGCCTGGACGTTTATCTAAAACTTCTTTAGCAACAAGAAGTCGATCAGATGTTGAAAGAGGAGCTAGTTTTGCCGCATACGTTGGATTAGCTAATAGAGCTTCTACAGCAACATCATCCTTTGTTGCAGCATTGATGCGATCAAGTGTAGATGCTTGACCAATAAATTGTATTGTAGCAGCTTTAACTGGTAAAATTCCATTTGCACCTGATACATTTACACTAACAGTGCCTGGTGAACTTGCATTAACTTTAATTATCGCTTTACCATTTGCATCTGCTTTTGTTGAATAAGTTTTAGTATTTCCAAGATTTTGTCTTTCCTGTAAAATAGTTCCATCTGCATTTTTAACTACTACTACATTGCCAAATGTAGAAGTGACATCGAATGTTACATCATATTCAGTGCTTGCAGCATATGGGAAACCATTTTGATCTAAAGATTGGTAAGTAATTGTTGCATCTGTGTCTGCATTTGTGCTTGTAATTGCTGCTCCAGCATCGTTTGTAACAGAAAGTACTGCATTTTTAACGTTAGCAGCCGTGAAGTAAGTTACTTCAGCAACAGTTTGAACATCTGCTTTGTCGAGTGAAACAGTAGTACCAGAAGTATTTAAGAATACAGTTGGTTTTACGAATGTATCAGTTCCTGAACCAGCTACTCGGAAAGTGACTTTACCATCTTTCCCTACTACTAGTGCTTTTTCATCGCCTGCACCCACTGTTGTGAAGTTACTTTGTCCAGTTGAGAATAGAACACTACCTTTAATATTACCCGGTTCAAAAGCAACATATGCTTTTGTTCCTTCAGGAGCTAATTTACCATCTTTATCTGTTACAGTAACTGTATAGGTACGACCACCAATTGAAGTTGCATTGTATGCTAATGAAGCATTTGATTTAATTGGAGCAGCGTTAGTTACACCTTCAGCTACTACCTTAAGACCAAGTACGTTAACTAATGAGAACTTAACAGTTGGTGCAACTGCTTGTAAATCCGCAGAAGAATATTCAGTAGTAGTACTAATGTTACTTGGTAAATATACGATAGGTGTTGCAGATAAACTAGCACCGTAAATTGTGAATGTACCTTCTCCATCTTTATCAGTTGTAACAGTAGCTACTTTATGACCTCCAGTAGTAGTTTCGTAAGGAGTTATAAAGTCACGCGTTGCTGCATCAAACACTTTAATATCTGTAATTTTATCTGGAGTTACATCTAGATTTTCTTTGATAGCAATATAATAAGTAGAGTTAGCTTTACCAGTTACCTTATATGACTTTTTAGTATCATTAGCCAAGTCATTACCTGCAGTAATTTCTTGAACTGCTAGAGATTTTGTGAAATATACAGTTGCTGTTGAGTACACTGAACGATTACCAGTTGCGTATACAATTACATTGTCGTCGACTGCACTGTAACGAGTGTAAGAGTAAGTAACTTGACCGTTTACATCAGTATATACTTCATCAGTAAGTGCTCCATTTAAACCACCAGATACTGATGCTGGAACGTTTACAGTTACAGGAATACCAGCTTTAGATTGGCCTTCTGGAACGGTTACTGTAGCTTTAACTGTTACTTCTTTACCAATTGTTCCTTGAATAGAAGGTGTAGTCACTTTAATAGCTGTTGGAATGACTGCAGATACACCTTTGAATGTTCCAACTTTAATTGCACCAGATTTAATTGTATATTCTTTAGCGCCTTCTTGAGTAGAAGTTGTTAGAACAACTGTTTTGCTGTCTGTTTGTTTTACAACAGCACTAGAGATTGTTAAGCCTTCGATCGAGTATTTAAGTGCATTAACATTTTCAACTGCTTTTTTGTATGTTACTTCAACAGTTGTAGCGTTAAGTGCAGTGATTGAACTTACTTCATCAGTTATGCCTGCTTTTGCATTGTTTTTGTATGCAGCGTCAAGCAGGTTTTTCACTAGTGGAGTATTGCGTTTGTCTCCAGTAGCTAATTTATCAACTGTTGGTTTTGTAGCAGCAATAATTGAAAGAGCTCTTTCTAGATTTGTTACGGTCAGGTTGCCGTTTTCAATCTCTTTGTACGCATTGTATACTTTTAGCTCATCTGCAACTGTTGCAGCTTTTGCCAGTGCTGGTACGTGGTATTTAGCAACTAGAACTTTACGTGTGCTTGGTCCGTAAACCGCTTTGACAGCTTTTTCGAATGTAGCAGCAGTTTTTACTAGTGCAGCTTCTGCAGCTTTTACGTCTTTCGCTTTGCCTGAAGCAACTGCTTTATCTAGTGTTTTCTTAGCTGCGTTAAGGTTAACGTCAATTGCTTTCACATAACCTTGAGCGCGAGTAAGTAAGTATTTTTTAGCATTTAATTTCTTAGTGAATGCTGCTTTTTGGCTCTTCGTTCCGCCATCTTTAGCAATTGCTGCTACAGCTGCATCGTATGCTGCTTCTGCATTTGTAGTCAATTGACGAATTTTAGCAGTAGCTGGAATCTTGCCTTCAAGACCTGGTTTATGATAGCCATCATAAGCAGCAGCCATTTTAGAAATTGCTGTGTTTACCACTGTGTTCACGTTAGTTGTTTTAACTGCAGCTTGTGCTGGTGCAACGGCTACGAAGCCTGAGGCCGCGATTGCTGAAGCTGTTGCGATTTTAATTGCTTTCTTTTTGTTCATTGAGTAATAGTTCCTCCTTCGAATATCTAAAAGTAGTGCATCAGATCAACACGCTTCTCAAAAAACGTGAATTCCGATGGCTTACAAAACTAACAACCTTTGTACCACGTACAACCAAACTCTACAAAACTATGTAGATATGACTGTCTTACTCTAGTGCTAAATACATACAAATAATGATTTCGTATAAATTACCAAATCATTACTGTAAATCAATAATAATACATTAATTCGTTAATTTCCAGTTTTTTATTCAAAATTTTCCCTTTTTATTAAATAAATATTACCAATTCGTTCTATAAAACGATTAAAATGTTCTCATTTATTACATTTATTTAATTTATTTGTTATTTTATAATAATAGGTTTAAGTAGGTTAATAGTATTAGATTCCTTCCTGGTACGTTTTATCCAGTTTTTACCTAGTAGCTTTATTATGCAAAAACACCTTTTACTCAAGATATCAATATGCATGGAATAAATGTGAACGTTTCCCTATAACGACAGTAATTATTTATTTGTCGAAATATTCTGATATTTATTTATAAAAAAGACACCAGCTTCTTCGCTGATGTCTTCCTTCTATTATAATAGTTATTCCTTAAAGTACTTTTTCCAAACTGGTTTCATCTTATCTACTACAAAGTGGCTGCCGCCTCTTCCTTTGACGTCTTCCATCATCCAAGACATCAGTAATTGGGGATTCTCGGTATTGACTCCGACGAACCAGCCGTTTTCAGTTCCGTTGCTGCCTTTGTTTAGTTTGGTTTCGGCTGTTCCTGTTTTCCCAGCAATCGCAACCTCAAGGTCATCGAGTGTATGACCTGATCCTTTCGGGTGCTGAACGACCTGTTCTAGCATGGTTAACATGCTCGCTGCTTGCTTTTCAGAAACCACATTTTTCTTCCATACTTGGCTTTTCTTTTCCCCATCCAATAAAACAGGTGAAATCATATTTCCTTGGTTCACATAGGTTGAATAGGTAAGTGCTAAGTGAAGCGTACTCATTTGAATCTGGCCTTGGCCATACCCGCTGTCAGCTAAACGACCTTCACTGCTGATTGTACCGATCCCAGACTTAGTAATTGGGTAGTCATAGGGAATCGTTTCTTCGAAGCCAAAATCCTTCAGCCCTTTTGTAAACTTAGCTGTACCCAGATTTAATGCTTTTTGAGCAAAGTAAATATTATCTGAATAGATCATTCCGTCCGTCATATTGATATCCTTGCCAGGTGTCGCCACACGAGTAATGGAATGATCTTTCCAATTTGATTTTTTCCATGAAGTTCCTGAAATCTTGATTGCTTGCTTTGGATCCACGCCATTTTTCATTGCGATTGATCCTGTCAATGCTTTAATCGTCGAACCTGGAGCGTAAACAGAGCTAAAGCGATTAAGCAATGGCTTGTCTGGATTTTCTTCCCATGCCTTCTGCGTACTGTTTGAAATACCTAGAATGTATTGATTGGGATCAAATGATGGACTGCTCATCAGCGCCAAGGTCTCGCCCGTTATCGGATTGATGGCGGCCGCTGATCCATTTTCATTTTTATACTGTTGATAAATCTGCTTCTGCAGCTCCGCATCGATGGTTAAGGTAATCGTCTCACCTTCAGCTGCCGGCTGATCGGCAATTACTTTTTCTTCACCATTGCTGGCTGCAATATACACTTTCGCTCCCGCTTTTCCCTTAAGCCGGTCTTCAAGAAGCTGTTCAAGTCCCCGCTTGCCGATTTCATCTTGTGCGGTGTAGCCTTTATCTTTATTTGCTTTTAAATCTTCAGCAGATACGTCGCCGATATAGCCAATTAGGTGGGCAGCGACTTCTTTATATGGATAGACGCGGTCCTGGACTTCGTTAACCGTTACTGATTGAATCGCTGCAACTTTTTCTTTCACTGCCGTATCTTCCAAAGACAGTTTTTTGATTGGTACTAAATAGTTAGGCTGTACCCATGATTGATTTAATTTATTTTCGATTTCATCTTTTGACATTTTTAACGCGCTCGACAGTTGAGAGAGAATACCCGCTTCATTTCCTGCCATTTCCTCCGGAACGATTCCGACTTCATATACACTGCCGTTCATCGCCAATCCACGCTCATTCCGATCGACAATTTCACCGCGGATGGCTGGATAGGTTTTTACCGATACCTTTTCTCCTTCCTCAAGCTCAGGAAAGATGTAACTTGGATCCCATTTAACATACCAATTGGTTTCATCTTCTCGTTCTTCTTTAACAAGTGTGGCTTTATGATCAAAGTTAATGTCTCCCGCAACCGAATTCATGCTTACGGAAAATGGCAGCGCGACTTTTTTCTTATCTTTATGGTCCTGCTCTTCTGTCGGCTGTTTATACGTTACCTTTACTTGCTTGGCCTCAATGCCTTTGTAAATTTTTTCATAACGCTCGGCAAATTCAGCTTTTGACATATTCTTTTTTGTATCTTTGGATAAGTACGTATACATTTCAGTGAATTTTTGTTCATTCCATAGCTTCGTGTAAGCGGCTAACCGTTCTTCTGGCTGGGGTTCTTTATCAAAACAGCCAGTTAGAAGTAACATAATCGCTGCAGCCAGTATCGGAGCAAAAAGGTGTTTCTTCATATTTACCTCCCTGTTACTAATGATGTCTTCCTTCTATAGTATCAAATTATTAGAAAAAAAAGTGAATTAGTGGCGACAAAACGACAAAAACCTGCCCCATAAGTATGGGACAGGTTACTAATTAATATATTCTTTTTCGTCTACTATGTCTTTCTTTCAGCCAGCTCCGGACAAACACGAATCCAAGCGAGAGTGACACCGCCACACCTGAAATCGTTACGAACAGAGCGACAAACTCGTAAATACTAAATTGACTCATCTTCGACCAAGGAATATCCCCCTTCAGCTGATCCGTAACCAAGTTCATTCCAAAGATCCCGGATATAGTGGAGTAAATCGTCAGAATCTCGAGTAAGTAACTACTCCGCTTACCAGATAACTTATCTTGATTTTGGTATAAGTCTGATAGTGTTTCTTTTACATCTCGGTAGAGGTCTTCTATTTTAAAGTTTTTCCTAATTAATTCAAAAAGCTCCTGCCCCGTTGAGGTACTGTTGATTTGCGGGAAGTAATACTTCGCTGAGAACTCGGTAATCATGACAATCAGCAGTTCGGTATCGGATTGATCTTTTTCGATATTAATCTGCGAATTTTCATGTGTGAGTTCGAGCAAGACAATTTTGTAATAATAAAACAGCAGCAAGGAGTAAAAATGTTCTCCATACATTTGACCTGCCAATTGCTGCTCGAGCTCATCACGTACTTTGGTCACACAGATAAATGCATCATCACCGACAATATAGTACGTCTCATCTCCCCAGCGATCGTACACGTTTTCCTGACAATACCGTTTGATATAATCTGGATTTTTCGCCCCGATAAAGGGCAGCCCCTCACTATCATACCCATTCATGCCGACCGCTCGATATAAATCAATTTCTCTTATGTTACTATCCTCTTCCAATACAATATGGCCAATCACGTACATTCGTTCATCCACGAAGAATGGGAGACTCCCAAAATACGTTTCATGACTGCTCTCGGATTCTATATAATCTTTCAGAACGGTTAAAAGTTCATTAAAAATGAATTTTTTCACATTGGTGTACGGTGCACTATCATCGGAACAAAAAATCTTCGTGCTCTCCTCATCCTGAGCAATCGGCTCAAGAACGCGAAAGATATCACCAAATGCCAAAACAGCTGAATAATCCATTCCTTTTGGCAGCGTAACTCGAATGTTCATAAGCCCAATGTGAAAAGGACAGATAAAGATATCGAATGAATCGATGGTAAAGTCCGTGGTGAGAAAGGTTGAGGAAAGTGTAAACTTTTGATTGATTTTTTTTGTGAAGCGTCGAAGTCCTTCTCTTTTTTTATACGTTGCGGGAAACACAATAGGTTCTATATTCGGCATAAAATACTTTTCCATTGAACGGTGGGAAACAGAATCACTTCCGTAAAATCGGTTTTCCTGTTCCATATTTTCTAAATCAAAAAACACAAAGCCCTTTTCAAGCAATTTCTCTGCAAAGCCTTCAATTTTTTCTTCTTGGAGTAAAAACGGAAAGACAAACTGGAGGTTCGCTTTACGTGTGGTGAGATCCTGAGCCATTTCTGGATTCCCTTTTTCTATTTCAGCCATGTTCTCAACCTTCACCTCTTCCTAATTCTATATATCATCAATTTACCCTGACATGATGAATTCAAACGAAGGAAAAAATCCCATAAAAAAATCCCGCAGCTAAGAGCTGCGGGCCACCAGAATGTTCTTTTTTCCGAAAAACATTCTCCATTCGGGTACTAGATTACTTGAAAAAAGCCAGATATCTGGAATCGTTTTGTTTTCACAAAACAACTTCCAATAAAGCAAATATGTAACGTTCTGATTGGAAACCACCAATCAGGGTAGTTCTATTTAACCATACCTCTTTCCTATTGGGAAACAAGCGAATACGCCGATATACGACAGGTATTAGGTAAAAGGAATGATTATCCTCCCTTTATTCGTTGTTTTTCAACAAAAATATAACTTTAGGCATATTTTTCTTATATAGAGGTTTCAGACCTCTGCCGAAAGGGTAAAAGAAATTATTATGCAGGAACAAGAAAACAGCAAAGGAGAACATCGATGAATATTGAAATGTTAAAATTGCGATCTCAGAATAAAAGCCAAGTGAAGCTTACTGCTTTATCAGAAAAGTCCACTACCGACCGAGAAAATATGAAGCAATTTGTAAAGACAAGAAAAAGTTCAAAAAAGTAACACTCATGGTCTGATAATCAGAAGCCGTGAGTGTTTTTTTATGCTTAATAGACCAGATTATACTGATTGATGCATTTTTTAATTCCTATGATGTTTAAAAAGTGCTGAATTTTTCTCATTGAGGATTCATGGTATTCTTCCATAATCGAAAATTCCCGTAAGTAGGCGATTTTTTCTTTCTGTTCACCATGGATTGCATAAATCTCTTCTTCTCCCGATTCTTCACAGGTGTAAATAATAGCTTCCCCAATTTTCTTCGACTCCCTGACAAAGGAAAATGAAAAGACAATGGCGCATTCATCATCAAAAAACGAGGGATTGACCTTCATATTAATATCAAGCATTATTGTAACACCTCTCTCCCATTTATTATTTTTAGTATAACAAATAATGAATTTTTATGTATCCTTGTTCAAGTTCTTTTTCTAGGTAGATATCGCCATTTTCTGCTCTAACACTCACCTTTTCAGTACATAATATAACTCTAGGCATACTCTTGGAAGAATATATAAACAAAAAAATGAATAACAAAAAACACACCCTTCCATCGAAAGGTGCGTTTTTTAAAGGTTAATTTATCGATTAATGTACCCCTGGTAATTCGTGAACACCTGGCAGCTCATGTACGCCTGGTAATTCATGAACACCTGGTAACTCTGATGTCTGTGCTCCGCCGACAATGACTGCACCGGCTACTAGAAGAAAAGCTACCATAAAACCTGCGAATTTCTTTTTCATAGGTAATTCCTCCTTTTTCTTCAAAAAATATTGGATTTAATAGAAATAAATTCTATAGTTATATTTAACCACACTATTAAAAGGGTTGAAATCCGGATAAACCATGCTAAAAAGTATCTATCTGCAGGATATGAATGGTTTACCTTCGTTTTTATATATAATTATAACTCTAGGAATATTTAAGGGGAGTTAATATGGACTTTTCAGCTGTAGGAAAGAAAATAAAAGAACTTCGAAAACAAATTAAACTCTCGCAGGGTGAACTTGCAGAAGGAATTTGTACACAAGCGCAAATTAGCAAAATTGAAAAAGGGGATGTTTACCCCTATGCCTCGACCCTTTATTTAATTTCTCAACGGCTCGGGGTTGATGTGAACTACTTCTTTGATATTGGGATGACTCCAAGACTCGATTATGTCGAAGAGGTCATCTATCAGTTAAAACTTGCACGGCGCAATATGAACTATACCGAAATGTATCAGCTTGTACGAACCGAGGAGAATAACCCATTGTTTACGCAGCATACAAAGAATCATCAATTGCTGCTTTGGCATAAAGGAATCTATCAGTACGAGGTAAAGGGAGATGTGGGAAAAGCTGTTTCCTTAATAGAAGAAGGTCTCGCTCTCACCCAAATTAATGACAAGATGTATTCTGAAAGAGAAATTGAAATGACGAGCAGTATGGGTGTGATTTACTTAGCGGATCGACAATATGAAAAATCCTATGCCACTTTTCAAGACGCTTTGCTTCATATAAAGTCTCTTCCACATGTTAGTGATAAAACGGTCAAGACAAGGCTTTATTATAATTTTGCCCGTTTGCTGACTCGTATGAATCAATATGATGAGTCGATTGCCTATTGTCAAAGGGCAATAAAATGGTGCCTTGAGCAGGATCAGCTCTACTTGCTGGCTGAACTGCATTATCAGTTAGGCTATAATCTTGAATTGCAGGAAAACTATACAGAAGCCTGTACCAACATGAAAAATTCTATTTTCCTGTTTGAACTGCAAAAGGATGACCGTTTCCCTGCTTTTATAAGAAAAAAGCTGGATTCCTGGATTGAAGAAAAGAAAATTGAAGATGACTTGACTATCGTGCATCTTAATCGATAAAACGGCTTATAGAATGGGGAAACCCATTTTATAGGCCTTTTCTGTTTTCCTGATTATAAAGAATTTACACCTGAATAATTCATGTCTCACGCCCATTTCCCTTTTCCCTTCAAAAACGTTGGGCAAATGAAGTATAATAGAGAGATGGGAAATGGAGAAAGTTCCATATTTTCATGGAAATCTTCATTATGAAATACGTGCGAGATTGTTTCTTATAGATAAGAACGATTTAACTTTCTACGGTTTCTTTGTTAAAACCTGTAAAATTCGGCATCATAAGTTGAAGACTTCGAATAAAATGGTTACTTTTTAACGATAACTGAAATAGGAAGAAAATTATTTGCTATTCTCGTTTGGGAATTTTATATATACGTTTTTTAGATTCTGGGGACTGACCCTTTGGAGGTGCTTTTATGAAGGATGAGTTGGTGTTTTTTGGTGAACTGTTAGATGAGGCACTTGAGCCGTCAAGCCGTGAGGACCAAGCAATTGTCCGGACTGGTCATTCACTGTATGGGCAGGAGATGGCGGACGTTACCGTAGAGAATGAGGCATTCATTGAAGGCCGCGTTCAAGATCTTACTCCACATGAAGTGGAGCTGGATCTTAATGTTCTTCATCACAGTAAATGTTCGTGCGGTGCCGACTTAATCTGCAGCCATCGCATTGCTCTCTTTTTCGAAAGCTTTTCTTCCTATGGCAGCGTCAGCGACTGGATTTCTAATTGGAACGGCAAGAAGAAGCAAGCGCCGTTTATTCCAGCTGGTATCCCGATTAAAACAGCCAGTCAAGTTTTTAAAGAAAAAGCACTTCTTGAAAATGATTATTACATGTGGAAAGACTTTGCTGAGACTTCCTTTTCTGAAATCGTGGTTAATCAATTGCAGCCTCAGCCGTATATTATGGAAGGTCACATGCGTCAATACATGAAGCTATTAAAATCAAAGGAACCCTTTGACCGGAATTGGCGTGTTTTTTATCAATTTGCTACCGACCTGTCTACGCTTTTCTCTATTCTAAAACTGTTGAGTGAGTATAAATCAGATCCTCAATCGGTCCGGATGTTTTATCCGCTTGCTGTTGATATTGCCGAAGAACTTCACGGGAATGTTCTCTATTTAAGTAACCAAGCCCGGCCATTTTCCTTTGATTCCCTTATTGAAGGACTCACAGAAGATACAAGACGCCTTCTGGATGGCGATGATGGCATTGAATATGAAAAAGTGGAGTTATACCGTGAGCTTTGGACATATATGCTGACGACTTCGTCCAGCCGGAAAGCTGAATTTGACCGTCTAGAAGCCAAATTAACTCAGAATGATTTAGACGAAAGTGAGAAGCGTTCTTATACGATTGCCTCTATTCATCTAGCCTTGCTGGATAATCGTGATTCGACCGCAGTTGATATGTTGAAGAGTTTAGGAACAAGCGATTGTCCTTATCTTTTTTACTGGCTTGATTATTTTACTGACGCAGATACGCCTGCACGCTCCATCCCTTTCATTGAGTTTTTAATCGCTCATGTTCAGGGATATTTAAAGAGTGCCGGCGACTATTATAAATGTACTGATTTTGTCCGTACCTTCACACGCCCTATTGCGTCCACCTGTTCGAAACTGAAGCGTAATGACTTACTCGAGAAGTTCTTCAAAGAAACGCTTCCCTACAGCTACTGGAATTATTCCACCCTGCTGTTTGAACTTGGGCAGTATAAGAAATGGGTTGAGATGCAGATCTATTCTGGTGTCACCATTGATACAGTCGGGCAGGATAAGCTGAAACTAATTGCAGCAAGTGACCCTGCACTGCTTTTACCACTTTATCACCAAGCCGTTCAATATACGGTCAGTATGAAAAACCGGCCGTCTTATAAGCAGGCTGTCCGTTACTTAAAGAAAATGAAGGCACTTTATAAAAAAATGAAGCAAGAAGAGCAATTCCAACAGTATGTCAGCTATATTTCTGACAACACGAAGCGGCTTCGGGCCTTCCAAGAGGAATTGCAAAGGGGGAAGTTAATTGATGTGGAATAACGGAAAAGTCACGGTCAAGACGGCTTCTCTTGGCAATGGACAATACACCATTGCCGCGATGGACGAACAAAATGCCTATATTTCCTCTCAGACAATCCGCCGGCTGTTGTTCACCTGGGATGATGCAAGCTATTATGGAACCCGTTTGACAGAAGAAACCATTGATGATATTCCGGTATTCATTGTCGATGCTTGGGGTCTGCTTAATTTCTTTGCAAAGGAAAGCTTTAATTCATTTATTGATTGGGAATGGACAGAATTATCCTCTCTTTGTCTTTCTGCTGCGCCTGTTTTATATGAGTCAATTGACGAAGGGATTCCGTTTCCTGACTTTGCCAGTCTTCAACAGCATCAGATCGCATGGTCACTCCCGCAGGAGGTTGAGGAAGAATTCGTCCCTGATTTTTGGAAAGAGAGCATACAGCCTGATCTTTTTATGGAGCAAGAGGAATCAAAGCAAACATTTATTGAACGTTGGTACAATGATGCTGCGAATACGTATCTTACCAAGTATTCTCCTGTTCGTACCAAGTGGACTGAGGCAGTAAGTGCTCTTCAGGAAACACGGCTCTCAGCGGAAGAGCTCCAAGCCTTCTTCACACCAGAAACATGGCAGCAATGGCTCGGGATTGAAAGCGACACGATGCCTTTCGTTATTGGTCTGCGGTTAACGGAGCCGTTAGATGGTCAGGGACCTTGGGACTTCTCAGTTTTTCTGCGTTCTAAAAAGGATGATTCGATGACAGCGGATTATCCATCTAAACGTCTTCCTCGCGGCTGGAACAAGTTCGCCAAAGATGTGGATAAGAAAATCAAATCGTGGTTAAAAATTGTCCCCTGGATGGACAACGCCGGCCAGTTTAAGGCTACATTGACGGAAAATGAAGCATGGGAGTTTCTAACAGAGTCCAGTGAAAAACTATTGTTCCTCGGAGCTGAAATTCTTTTACCTTCTTGGTGGAAAGCCCTTCAAGAATCACAGATTCGATTAAAAGCTAAAGTGAAAAGTCAAACGAGCCGAGGCCCTTCTTATGTAGGTCTTCAAGCGCTTATGGACTTCGACTGGCGTTTCTCGATTAACGGGGAGGACTTATCGGAAGATGACTTCCAAAACCTCGTGAATGAAAAGCGCCGATTAATCTACATCCGTGGTCAATGGGTGAAGCTTGATCCTGCGTTCATTAAACAAATTCAAGTCTTAATGGAAACGGCCAATGAAAAAGGATTAGCGCTTAACGATTTGCTGCAGCAGGAGTTATTAACCGACACCGATGATGGGGATGAAGAAGATATTGCGGGAATGATGCGGATTCAATTCGAGTTAAATCAAGATTTGGCACGAATGGTCAGCACCCTTCGCGAAACCAAGAACCTCCCTATTCTTCCGGTCCCAGATGCCCTTCAGGGTGAACTTAGACCGTATCAAACCATTGGAATGAGCTGGCTGTTATTTCTTCGTGAGCATGGATTTGGTGCTTGTCTGGCCGATGACATGGGTCTTGGTAAAACCGTACAAATGATTTCATATCTTCAATATGTGAAAGAACATGAAGAATCTGTAACGTTTGTCGAGGCGGATACGGAGGAAAAACAAGAGGAATCTGCACATCAGGTAATTGTCGAAGCAGATGTTGAAAGCAGTGATATCGAGGACGATACCGACGAACAGGAAGAGGTACTCATTGAAGAACCTGCCGTAATGATTCCCGTTAATACCGCCTTGATTGTTTGTCCGACATCGGTTCTTGGCAACTGGCAGCGCGAACTTGAACGGTTTGCACCTGAATTGAAGGTCCATCTTCATTATGGCTCCAACCGCTCTAAGGGACCTGCCTTCACACAAAAAATGCAGCAATACGATGTGGTTTTGACCTCATTCGGCATCACCCATCAAGATATCGATGAACTCAGTACTCTTTATTGGAGCAGTATTATCCTGGATGAAGCGCAGAATATCAAAAACTCACAGACTAAGCAATCGCGTGCTGTTCGTAAGCTGAAGGGACGCCATCATATTGCCCTTACCGGTACACCGATGGAAAATCGCCTTAGCGAACTTTGGGCTATTTTTGATTTTATTAATAAAGGATATCTCGGTTCATTAAAACAGTTCCAAGATAAATATGTTTCCCTGATCGAACGTGAAGAACAAAAAGATAAAATCAAGGAATTGCAGCGCTTAATTCAGCCGTTCTTACTAAGACGGACGAAGAAGGATAAAGATGTGGCACTTAACCTTCCAGATAAACAAGAGCAGAAAGAGTTTGTGCCGTTAACCGCGGAACAAGCTTCACTGTATGAGCAGCTGATTAAAGATACCTTCGATAATATTGAGAAGCTGTCCGCTTTCGAACGTAAAGGGATGATTCTAGCGATGCTGACGAAACTGAAGCAGCTATGCAACCACCCCGCGTTGTATCTCAAGGAAGAAGCTGAAACCGATATTGTCCAGAAGGCGAAGCGTTCCGGTAAGCTCGAAAAACTAACCGAAATCACTGATGCCGTGCAGGAACAAAATGAAAGCTGTCTCATTTTCACCCAGTATATTGGGATGGGTAATATGATGAAAGAGCTGCTTGAAAAGCGCTATGGTCATAAGGTTCCCTTCTTAAATGGCAGTAATAATAAAAAACAACGTGATGAGATGATCGAACGCTTCCAAAACGGCGAATTCCCGATCTTTATTCTGTCCCTTAAAGCAGGCGGAACGGGTCTTAACCTTACCGAAGCCAACCATGTTATCCATTACGACCGCTGGTGGAACCCAGCTGTTGAAAACCAAGCCACCGACCGTGCCTACCGCATTGGTCAACAACGCTTTGTCCACGTGCATAAACTAATTTGCACTGGAACACTGGAAGAAAAAATCGATAAAATGCTTGATAAAAAACAAGCACTTAACGATGAAATCATTTCAAGCAGCAGCGATAACTGGATCACCGAACTATCTACTGAGGAAATCAAAGATTTGGTTTCACTAAATTAACAAAAATAACTAACGCCGCAAAGGTCTGAATCCTTTTGCGGCGTTCCGTTATGAGTAGCAAAAAGGCTGCCTCCAAAGTGTCATAGACCTTTGGAAACAGCCTTTATTTTATTTTTTTCCTTTTTTCTTACTTTCTTTCGTGATTTCTTCTATTTTACTTGTTTGGTTGCCTGCCAAATCAGTTACCACAAATTCAAATGTATTTTTCCCAGGTTCGAGCTCAAGTTCTAGTTTCTTGATTGTGTGCTCAAAGCTGCGCATTTCATATGCACCCTTGAATTCATGATAGTAAATCTCACTTCCATTTAGAATAAGACGGATTTCATCAAAATTATCCGCTACTGTTACATCCACCGTCGGATTTTTATCTTTTTCTTTCACATTCTTCTTAGGCAGTCCCTTGATGGATAACTTAGGTGCTTTAGAATCCACTAAAAAGGTTCGTTTAAATGAAGAAGTGTTTCCAACTGTGTCTACAGCTTTAATCACTAAGCCGTGAACACCATCCTTAAACTTCTTGGTATATGAAAATTCATATTGCTTCTTTGCTTCGTTATACGTGACTGGCACATTCTGTTCGTCTAAGGTAAATTCCTTAATCCCCGTTGATTCTTCTATATATCCGTTAATTATTACATCACTTTTATTAGCAATGCTTAATGTTTCTGGACTGGTTATATGCACTACTGGTGCTGTTTTATCGGCTGGAAGTTCCGATGAACTTACTTCAGTTGTCTTCGTATTGCCGGCAAAATCAACCGCCATGACCTGAATTTTAGTTCCCGTTGGTTCCGACAGTGTATATTCAGTAGTTGATGGGTTGAGCATTTCAGTTAAAATCGATTTCCCATCTACTAAAATATCATAATAGGCAAGTCCCGAACCGTTAGGATTATCTGCTCCATGAAGCGTTAATACATTTTCTTTCTTACTAGCTTCAATGGTCGGTGCCGCTGTATCTACCTTCACTGGAATATCATACGTCTGCCATTCAGCATTCTCGTAATCTATGATGGTTTTTATTTGATAGTAAAATTGCCCGTCCGCAGCACGTTTATTATTAATATTTCCGTCCCAGCGATTCGCTACGCTAAGTGAATAATAAGAACTGCTTCCGCTATCGTAGTAATTTTTTCTTACACTTTTTTCTGTCCTAAGCTTACGAAGCTGTTTCCCATTGCTATCTTTGACGCTGTATTCTACTTGTTTCGCATTTCTCAAGAATGATAGGATGGGAAGGATATCATCCTGAATACCGTCACCATTAGGTGAGATTGCAATCTGCTCCTTACCAAAGGCAGCGGATATCGGATTGTATCCGAGATACGTAAAGTCTTCACCTGAAGTCGATACAGCACCGCTCATCCCATAATAAGATCCGTCTTCATACTTCATGGCATCGATAATCGGCGCTTTATTCCAGTCTCCCTTAAAACCAACGTATGGTACATGAAGCTCTGGATTGGTATCCGTCGGATCGTTTAATGTAACAAATCCCTCTACAAAATAGCCATTAGGGAACACTGTATCAATCGCTTCTTTTGTTTCTAAATCATCTCCATATACCTTGGCACCTGCTAGATCAACCATCACCTCAAGGGTGACGGTACCATTAGCCGGTACATTGACTTTTCCTGATTCGCTGCCATTTATTGTGATCTTCGCATCAAGAATCTCCTGCGCTTCTAACTCATTGGCACTGTAGCCTAAATGCCCATTTATGACAAAATCAGTTTGGATATTTCCTGTCACATCATATTGGACAACCTTATTGCTGTAGTTTTGTGCTTTTAGCGTAAAACCAAACTGGTTTCCAACTTCCTTAAGAGCTGCTTTTGCTTCGTTTGTGAATGCTTCTGTCACAACTACAGGAGTGCTAAGTGCTGAGTGAAGCTGCATGATACCCGCTCCCTGTCGACGCGGAGAGTAAGGGATGTCCCATCCAAATGCATCATTGACAATTCCTTTATCATTTATAGGACTGGCTGTATTCATCATGATATTTTTCGTTAGGTTTACCTTTTCGAAGTCCTCAAGTTTGAACTCATTTTCCACTCTCTCGAGGATCAAAGCTGATCCGCCCGCAACATGTGGTGCTGCCATCGATGTTCCACTCATCATCCCATATTCATTATTATTTAATGTCGAATAAATTTGGCCGCCTGGTGCTGTGATTTCTGGTTTGAAATCTAAGTTCGGCGCTGCCCCCCACGACGTAAATGTACTCATCTTGCCTGCAGATGGATTGGCTGATTTTTGCTTTTTCCCTTCAAATGAAATGGAAACGTTTTGACCACTAGACAATGCCGACATAATGGCATCACCATCCGTTTTCAACATAAACAGCTGCGGGATTTGAATGGCTGTTTCTGTTGCCATTGAAATAAATCCATCCGTATTATTATAAATAAATACTCCTTCCGCACCTGCTGCTTGAGCGTTCAATGCCTTTTCGACAAAGGAAATATCTCCTCGTTTAATTAATGCATACTTCCCTTTCAGATCCACTTTTGCAATCTCTTCAATTGTTCCGAGTCCTGCGTCGACAATCTCATAGTTTTTCTCTGTAACGTCATTAGGATGTACACTGCTTGCTGACATAAATGGTGCATCAGCCTTTGCTCCATCAATGGAATACGTCACTGAATCTAAATCAATATAATTATTTTCACTTGATGCGACCTGCAGTGAGTCATAGGCAATACCAGGTGATCCGACAACACCAATATCAGGATTTGAAGCTAATGGGTTTGCATAGCCATTCCCCATATGTGCCGAATTCCCGGCTGAGATAGACATCATTATTCCGTTATTAACTGCGCGTGTAATGGCTTGTTGCTCTGGATCATCAGGGGCTGTAAATCCAGCTGTTGAACCAAGACTCATGTTCAAGACATCAGCTCCGAGAATAATGGCATCGTCAATTGCCTTTACGTAAATATCAGCCCATGTGGAACGCATCTCAGGATCGTTGCCAAATACCTTTAACGCCAGCAACTGAGCCTCAGGAGCTATTCCTTTTATCCCGCCATTTTCTTCATCTCCATTTGCACCAGCTGTCCCCGCCACATGCATCCCATGCATCGAAGCTCCTGCTGCTGAATCTACAATGTCTTGGTTATCATCCATATAGTTATAACCATACGGAACTTTTTCAGTATAAAAGATTCCCGGCAGATTGTTATTTGTTTTCAAATCTGATATATCACTTTTAGTCAGTTCCTGTTCAACTCCATCTGAAAGGACCATATCTCGATGAGTTGGATCGATACCTGTATCAATGATCCCTACAACCATCCCCTCACCACGAAACCCATAATCACGCCATGCTTCTTGAGCTTGTACCAGCTCCTTACTGTAAACCATTTCTGGTTCCTCTTTTGGGCGTTGATATTCATTCACCACTTTGACACTCTTTACCTCAGATATATCTAGAAGACTATCTATCTCACCATAAGCCACTTCTCCGCTGAATCCATTTACCACTGTCGTAAAACTCTTCAGCTCTTTAAATTTTACTTTCTTTTCGCTTACCTTATTTTTCACTTTTTTATGTCCGGCAAGTTTTTCTGCCTTCAACTCTCTTTTTTTACTCTCTTTTAAATCTTTATACCGCTTTCCTTGCTTCTGTGCATATTGAATGGCTGGTTCTTCCTTCATTTCGATAATGACCCGTACCTCTTCATTATCTTTATATTTCTTATCAGCATCCTCTTTCTTAACTTTGAGAATACTGTTCTGGTTTTGTTGACCAGGATTGGAATTGGTTGGTTCCGTTTTAATTGGTGCAGCAGTTACTACTGATGCGAAACTCATTAATATAATGCAAAAAAAAGCCAAACTTTTTTTCATAAACAGGTTCCCCTTTCAATCAACAAAAAAGTTCCGAATTATCTTACTATATTAAAATTACCATAACTTACTAGGTATTAATAAGGTAGAAAAGTAGGTAGTTTTCTGTTTTATGCTAGGTAAATAGGTTGTATTTTGTCGTAAAATGTATTTTCACAATGAAAAAAGAACCAGCCGAAAAGCAGCTGATTCTTTTTAATAATTATTTAATTTTTCATTCGTGGATCTAATGCATCTCGGAGGCCATCGCCCATAAGGTTAAAGCCGAGTACGGTCAGCATTATAGCAAGACCTGGGAATAGGACTGTCCAAGGTGCTTCCAGAATAAATTGCCTTGAATCTGCAAGCATTTTCCCCCATTCAGGTGTAGGTGCTTGTGCACCCATCCCCAAAAACCCTAGTGCAGCTGCTTCAATAATAGCTGAAGCAATAGCAAGCGTGCCTTGTACAATGATTGGTGCAATACTGTTTGGCAGGATATGATGCACCAATATACGTGTATCCCTCATGCCTATGGCCTTCGCTGCTGTGATGTATTCTTCTTCTTTAACACTCAGCACACGAGACCTGACCAGCCTCCCAAATGTGGGGACATTAATGATGGCGATGGCAATCAGGGCGTTACGTAAGGATGGCCCTAATACCGCCACAACAGCAATGGCAAGTAAAATACTTGGAAAAGCCAGCAGGATATCAAAGAAACGTGAAATGATGGCATCCACCCATTTCCCATAATAGCCGGCAATAATGCCGAGGGCTGATCCAACTATGACGGATCCCGCCACAGAGATAAAACCGACCCAAAGGGAAATTCGTGATCCGTAAATGACACGTGTTAGAATGTCACGTCCTAAATCATCTGTTCCAAACCAGTGCTCTGCTGATGGCGCCAGATGTTTATCGCCAAGTTTCGCATCGTCAAAGTCATAAGGAGCAATTAAATTTGCAAAAATGGCAAGTAAAATAAAAACACGACGATAGCCAGTCCGACAATGGCGAGCTTATTTTTCTTAAAGTTCTTCCAGGCTTCCTTCCAAGGAGTGACTGCTTTTTCCTCCGTCACATCAGGATTCAGCATTGGAGGTGGGGTGCTGATAATTTCGGCCATAATTCTGCCTCCTATTTGTACTTAATTCTCGGATCGATCGCTGCATAGAGCAAATCGACGAACAAGTTGATCATGACGAAAAGAAAAGCAACAACTAATATTCCTGACTGGATAACCGGATAATCCCGATAACTAATCGCATCATAAATATAGGTTCCAATACCTGGCCAGCCAAAGATGGTCTCTGTCAGAATGGCACCGCCAAGCAGCAATCCTGTTTGAAGTCCGATAACGGTAACTACAGGAATTAAGGCATTTTTTAATGAGTGGCTATAAACCACCCAAAACATTTTCACTCCTTTAGCACGCGCGGTTCGAATGTAATCAGAACGCATCACTTCAAGCATGGACGATCGTGTCATCCTAGCAATAATTGCCATTGGAATAGTCGCTAAGGCAAATCCGGGTAGAATTAAATGTTTAATTACTTCAAAAAATTGATCAAACCGGCCGGCAATCAACGTATCGATTAAATAGAGATTCGTTATGGCCTGCACAGGGTCTCGAATATTATCTCTTCCTGAAGTAGGAAGAAGATCAAATTGAAGGGCAACGACATACTGTTCCATCAAACCCAGCCAAAAAATCGGCATAGATACACCAATTAACGCAACGATCATTGCTATGTAATCAAACCATGAATTCTGAAACCAAGCAGAGATAATCCCTGCATTTACGCCAATGAATACAGCAACGATCATCGCTACAAGAGCTAGTTCCATCGTAGCTGCCAAGTACGGCCAGACTTCTTGAGAAATAGGCTGTCTTGTTCGTAATGACACCCCTAAATCCCCGCTGAATAACCCTTTTAAATAACTCCAAAATTGAATATGCCAAGGCTTGTCCAACCCAAGATCTTTCGTTAACGCAGCAACAGCCGTTGCAGTTGCCTGCTGCCCTAGTATGGTTTGAGCAGGATTACCTGGAATTGCTCGAATCATCATAAATACGATCAAAGCCATTCCTAAAAGTACAGGAATTAATGAACCTAACCTACGTATGGTATAAGAAAACAACCACATCACCTGCTTTCTCTATGAATGAAAACGTTCCGTCGTTGGCAATGAAAAAAACGGGAAGCATGAAAGTATCCATACTCCCCGATGGTGCTTTAATTATCGATAGATACATCAATAAATGATTGTGAACCTGTTGGATGCGGTACAAAGTCTTTAATTCCTGCTATTCCAGCCAATTGCGGCTTAGAGTGTACAAGCGGAACCCACGGTGCATCTTCATGGATAATAACCTGTGCTTCTTGATACAGCTCATTACGCTTGTCTTCATCAGCAGTAGACTGAGCTTCAAGTAATAATTTGTGAACATCTTCATTCACATAGCGAGAATAGTTATTTGAACCAATTGTGTCTTTATCAAGCAATGTATAAAGGAAGTTATCTGCGTCACCATTATCTCCAGTCCAGCCTAGCATAAAGGTTGGTGCTTCACCTGCCTGTACTTTTTCAAGATAAGTAGCCCACTCAAACGTCACAATATTTGCTTCAATATTCACTTTTTTCAGATTGGCTTGAATCGCTTCCGCAACTTTTTGTCCATCCGGCATATAAGGACGTGCGACCGGCATAGCCCAAAGATCCATTTTGAAGCCTTTTTCATAACCTGCTTCTTTCAAAAGTGCCTTCGCTTTTTCTTCATCGTATTCATAATCTTCAATACTATCGTTATAACCGCTGACGGATGGCGGCATTGGATTTTTTGCCGGCTCAGCCGTTCCTTCGTAGAAATTCTTGATTAATTCTTCTTTATTGATTAAATGAGAGATTGCTTGACGAACTTCTTTTTTATTAAATGGTTCCATCTCTGTGTTAAATCCGAAATACCCTACGTTCATGGATGGGCGTTCGAACAACTGCAGCTTACTATCGCCTTTTACTTTGGCCATATCACTTGGATTTAAGCCATCCATCAAATCAATTTCACCCTTGATTAGTGCATTCAAGCGAGTGGCATTTTCTTTGATTACTTTAAATTTAACACCAGCAAGCTTCGGCAGACCTTCTTGCCAGTAATCTTCATTTTTTGTCAATTCAATCATATCGTTTGCTTTCCAAGATACAAATTTGAATGGACCCGTTCCTACTGGGTTTTTAGTAAAATTATCGCCATCCTTTTCAAAAGCCGTCGGACTGGCAATTGCAAAAGGACTCATTGCGATATTTTTCAAAAACGGTGCTTGTGGACGGTTCAAAGTAAAGACAACCGTTTTATCGTCTGTAGCTTTTACTTCTTTGATTACATGCCCTTCGTCACCCTCAAAACCGCCAAACATGGACGCGTAATAAGCAAATTTAGCTTCGTCTTTGCTTTGTGCCCAGCGCTGGAAGTTCTTAACGACCGCTTCAGCATTAAAATCCGTTCCATCGTGGAACTTAATTCCTTCATTCAGGTTGAACGTGTATGTCAGGGCATCTTCGGAAATCTCCCAGTCTTTAGCCAGTTCTCCCTTAATTTCTGTACTATCCTTTTCATAACCTACGAGCGTTTCATAAATCTGCTGGGTTACGATAAACGCTTCCCCTTCTGTTGTGATTGCTGGATCAAGATCTGTTGAATCGCCGCCTCGTCCATAAATCATAACAGCGCCTTTATCGCTTGTATCCTTGCTGTCTCCATCCTTGGTACCTGTAGACGTCTTAGAATCGTCTCCACAGCCAGCCAGAATGACTGATAGCAGTAAAAACATACTTAAGAATAACCAACCGGTTTTTTTCATTTGATTTCCCCCAATTTTTTTAAATTATAATCGCCAATGTATGGTACGAGCAGTCATTCATATAAATGACAAGCTACATAATGGCCAGATTCATATTCTTGCAGAACAGGTTTTACGGATGAACAAACTTCCATCGCTTGAGGACAACGCGTATGGAATGGACAGCCAGCCGGCGGATTTGAAGGGCTTGGCACATCACCTTGAAGAACAACTCGTTCCTTTTGATAGGTAACATCGGGAATCGGGACAGCAGACAACAGGGCTTGTGTATAAGGGTGAAGAGGCTTTTCATAAAGCTTCTCACTCTCCGTAATTTCAACCATATTCCCGAGGTACATGACACCTACCCGGTCACTAATATGACGAACAACCCCAAGATCATGTGCAATAAAGAGATAGGTCAAATCAAATTCCTTCTGCAAATCCTGCATGAGGTTTAATACTTGTGATTGAATCGAAACATCAAGTGCTGATACGGGTTCATCAGCAATAATCAGCTTGGGATTCACAGCCAGTGCACGGGCGATCCCGATTCGCTGCCGCTGACCGCCGCTGAATTGATGCGGATAGCGTTTTGCATGATAGCTGCTTAAGCCTACAACCTCAAGAAGTTCCTTGACTCTTCGTTTCCGTTCTTTCTTATCCTTCATACCATGTACAATCAAAGGTTCTTCGAGAATTTTCTCGACCGTATGGCGAGGATTAAGGGAAGCAAAAGGGTCTTGGAACACCATTTGCATTTCACGGCGAAGCTTTCTCATCTCTGAAGCAGATAGATTGGTGATATCTTGGCCTTCAAAGTAAACCTTTCCTTCACTCGGTTCAAGAAGCCGCAGCAACATTCTGCCCGTCGTTGATTTCCCGCACCCGCTTTCTCCGACAAGTCCAAGGGTTTCTCCTTTATTAATCGAAAATGACACGCCATCCACCGCTTTAACCTGGCCAATGGTTTTTCCAAGCATGCCCCCCTTAATTGGAAAGTGCATTTTTAAATTGTCTACTTTAACTAATGGCTGAGTCATGGATGCCGGCTCCCTTCCCGTCTTCATATAGCCAACAGCGGACTTTCTGCCCATTTTCATGATTGGTTAAGGCTGGCGTTTCACTGATACAACGACTCATGGCATGGGCGCACCGCGGAGCAAATTGACAGCCTAGATTTTGGCTTCCTGGCTTCGGTACATTGCCGGGAATTGAATAGAGCCGGTCCTTTTTCACACGCATATCTGGAATCGACTGAATTAACCCTACCGTATAGGGATGGAGTGGATTTTGGAAGACAGAACGGACATCGCCTTCTTCTACAATTCTACCGGCATACATAACAATGACACGCTGGCACATTTCCGCGACTACTCCTAGATCATGGGTAATCATTAAAATCGCCGTGTCCGTTTTCTTATTTAAGTCCTTCATTAATTCAAGAATTTGGGCTTGAATCGTCACATCAAGTGCTGTTGTTGGTTCATCGGCAATTAGAAGCTCAGGCTCACAGATCATGGCCATTGCAATCATTACCCGTTGTCGCATCCCCCCGGAAAGCTGATGCGGATATTGTTTCAGCAGTTCTTCCGCACGACCGAGGCCAACTAATTTAAGCATTTCAACTGCTCTAACAGCAGCTTGTTTCTTTCCCCATTTTCTATGTACACGAAGCGATTCAGTAAGCTGCTGTCCGATTGTAAAAACCGGATTTAAGCTTGTCATCGGCTCCTGAAAAATCATGGCGATTTCGTTTCCCCGGATTTTTCTCATTTTCTTTTCGGAGGCATCCGCAAGGTTATCTCCTTTAAATAGAATTTCTCCTTCAACCTTGCCTGTTCGAGCATCGACTAAGCCCATAATGGATAATGAGGTGACGCTCTTCCCACATCCGGATTCCCCAACAACTCCCAGTACTTCGCCTGGCGACACATGAAAGTCGATTGAATTAACGACCGGAATGGACCCATCATCGGTTTGAAAGCTTGTCCTAAGCTGTTTAACTTCGATAATTGGACTCTTCATTTATCGGCTCCTTTCTCCTGATGACTACGTTATTTCCTCATATTGTCATTATCCCATTATTTTTACAGATAGACAATAATATTTCTGAATATTTTATATATATTGAATAGTATTATAAGTGTTAATATCTATAAAATAAAGATATATTTGCCATATAACGAAAAACGGCTGCCGGGAGCAGCCATTTCAAGTGGATTTTATCTTTTCTTTGTGCTGACTGCACCATGAGGAGTTGCGGGGAAACAGAGGACACACATCAAGCGGGGAAATTTTTTATTAAAGAATAAGGGCAGGACTGGTTAGTTCGTCCACTCTTTGTTCCAGTTTTTCAAGTCTTTGAAGAATCTCAGCATTCTCTTTTATTAATACTTTATATTTTGTTTCTAACCGGGCTGCAATCATCTCCAGCTGCACTAGCTGATATTCAAAATTCGTCGTCTTCACTTGGGTTTTTGCGATAAAACTAATGAGGTCTCCAGTAATTTGTTCCACTCTTTCAATGCGCTGTTTAGGCGGGAAAAATACCGAAGTTTCCATTCGATTGCCGATCTTTTCATCCTCTGGAGTAATTGGCTCCATCCTTCTCATACACTCACTCTCCAGTTATAATTCGATGTGTTCAAACTCTTGCGGCTTACTTTCAGCCTGCTTTGGTCCGACAAACCTGACCATTTCTGCAACTACTTCTGTTACATAAATTTTTTTCCCTTCTTGATTTTCATAATTTCTTGTTTGAATGCGGCCGGTAACTCCAATTAATGAACCTTTTCGACAATATTCAGCCGTATTTTCTGCCGTTTTACGCCAGAGTGTACACTGTACAAAATCCGTTTCATATTCACCGACATGATTCTTAAAGTTACGGTTTACTGCAAGAGTTACATTCGAAACGGCCTTTCCCTCCGGGGTATACTTGAGTTCTGGATCTCTTGTCAGACGCCCTACAATCGTTACCTGATTAATCATCTGTTCAACTCCTTTCTGATCTTATCTTACTTGAACGTAAATTATTGGTAAAATCGCTGAAATATCTTTTCATTTCGCTTTTTGAATGCAAAAAACAGTTTTTAACTCCTTTAAAATATCATTATTCGACCAAAAGCGATAACAGCCGGCCATTTTAATACTTTTTTCAAAAATTTTAAAAAATTCGCAAAGTCCTGCTTCTTAATGAGATTGCTTGCGTTCGGTTATGCTATAATTACAAAAAAAGGATGCAGAACGGAGGTCTTTTATGAAATCATTTAAGTTAATTTCGGTTCAGCTAATCTCAGAGGATAATCAGTTGGTTAACGTTGAGTTAACCGATGGATTAATTATCAATAAAGAGGATGATAACAACACATGGATCGTTGAGTCTTTCCTTACAGAAGAGGGATTTAATAAAATCAAAGATGCCCTTCCTGAAATTAATCAAGAAATTATGATTCAGGCCGTGATCACCAAAAAGGATAATGATCCTGCTTTCATGAAGACCGTTTTACGAAAAATTAAACCAATCAATGGTCATGTCAGTTTACTTTTCGAAGGTCACCTGCAAAAGTCGCGAAGTAAATACGCGGAACTTTTATTAAAGGATCTCATACAGCAAGGTATTGTCGGCAATGAATTGATTGAACATTTTAAAGAAAAACTCCGTTCACGTCCGCAAGTTGTCCCTTCCTTTAAAAAATAAAAAGGCAGGAAGCGAAAGCTTCTGCCTTTTTTCGTTATTTTTTGTCGTCATCTTTATCTAAGACATCATTATCATTACCTATTCCACCATTATCATCGACGCCTTCATTCACATCTGGTACAACTTCGTTGTCGTTTGTGTCTGTATTTAGATCGTCATCTGTGTTATTCATATCATTGTTATTTTCTTCCTGAATCGTATCATCTTCTGGCGGCGGGTTATTTGTGTCGTCGTCATTTCCACACCCTGTCAATAGCATGGCTGATAGGACAGATCCCCCGATTACACTAAGCAGTTTTTTATTCATCCAATCAAAACTCCCTTCTACTTTTTCTGATCCACAAACTACATGGGTCTGAAGCTAGTTTGCCCGACATTCTAATTATCTTGCAGCAATTAATACGGTTATTTTAGCCAATTTCTGTAGAACAATGGTGAAGTGGTTTCGCTTATTTTTTCCCTTTTAGTACAGATTATCCGGAGTTAACAAAAAAATAGACAGCTTCACAGCTTGTCTACAGTCTTCATTTTTAGTTTTTAAAATACGGCTGTTGATTTCCGTTCCAGGCGTTTCGCTTTCCGCGGGCGGGCGGTTGAGCCGCATCAATGCTTACGCTCCTGCGGGGTCTCACCTGTCCCGCTGTTCCCGCATGAGTCTTCACGCCAACACTCCAATCAACGGTCTTTCTAAATTTAATTTGGATTTTAGTCCTCCATTCAAATGAAAACACGTGCTACCCAAGAGCAGATTTAGGTGGAGATCAATTCAAATCGGGGGAATTACGAAGAAAACTCTTTCCGAATCCGTTCGAACAGGAAGAATCAAAGATTATTAAAGTGAACACAAGTAATCCTGAAAGCAGATACAATGTACTTATTAGAGACTTAGTTGCCTTGATAAGCAGGGAAAATTCCATGAAATGTGTTTAAAACGCCAATAGAGGTACGGAATGAACCATTCCGCACCTTTTTGTCTACAAACTGAGACTAGCTTCACAGCTCGTCTTTTTCTACTATGTAGTTTATTCTTTATCGCCAAATGCAAACATAATTTCTGTTTCACAGGCAACCTCGCCGTCTACAGTAGCAATGGCTTTGCCTTTCCCTACTGAACCACGGATTCGAGTAATTTCTACTTCTAAGCGAAGCTGATCACCTGGTACAACTTGTTTTTTAAAACGGCAGTTATCTATTCCAGCGAAGAATGCGAGACGTCCTTTGTATTCCTCTTGACGGAGCATAGCCACTGCTCCAACTTGGGCTAATGCTTCGACGATTAGTACACCCGGCATTACTGGGTAACTCGGAAAGTGTCCATTGAAAAATGGTTCGTTAGCTGACACATTCTTGATTCCTACTGCTCTTTTTCCATCTTCAACTTCTAGTATTCGATCAACCAATAAAAATGGGTAACGATGCTGTATAATTTCCTTTATTTCCATAATATCAAGCATAAATATCCCTCCTCAGTCAGTTCTTCACTTTCAGAATACCATGAAAGAGACTGACATTCAAAAAAGGCATACGGCCTTTAGAGCGGCTTATATCACTATTCCTCTTTATTGACAAGATCGAGAATATGAGTCCAGGTCGATTTATCAAAAATCTCCATAGCGTCTCCGCCGCCCATTACTCCATATCCAAACATGGCTCCTAATGTAACGGCTAATACAATTAAAAACACGACAATCAAAACCCTCAGCCAAATCGGCAGTAGTCGGATTCTAATGCGCCTATTTGGTTTCGTTTCTTTTTGAGCTTCTAGCTCTTTTTTATATGTTTCTCGGGTCATCGTTTTTTCTTCCATACTGATTGGCACTAGCTCCTTTTAATCAATTTGGTAGTTCGAAACCAGTTACCGAATTCCATTTACTAAGCCGGACATTTGGTCAGCCATTGAAATCGCTCTCGATTGAAATTGATACTGGCGCTGAACATTTATTAAATCGCTCATTTCTTTTGAAAGGTCCACATTCGAATTTTCAAGTGAGCCTTGTGTGAGAGAAATCTTTTCACGCAGGCCACCATTCAGCGTGTCGAAAACTTCATCTTCTTGAACGTTTAAATCACCTGGAAAACTCAATAAGTTCCCACTGATTTTTTCCATGAATTGTGGTTTCTTTATTGAGACAACTCCTAGATTGAATGTCTGAATACTGCCATCATCCTTAGCTGCAGATAACTGACCATCTTTTGAAATAACAAGGTCCTTAAGGCTGCCGGTAATGATAATTGGATCTTGATATTCATCCAATACTGCATTTCCATCCCCAGTAACCAGCTTCAATTCATCACTGTTCCCCGTGGGTGTCAGGTAAAAAGCACCATCTCTTGTATAGGCAGTACTTATCCCCTTTTCATCCTCCGTACGTACCGTGAAAAACAAATCCGGCTTCGTAAATGCCGCATCTAAATCACGGCTCGTTGACTTTAACGTACCTTGTGTAAGCACCTGCTGCGCTTGACTCATTTTAGCACCATTGCCTTGGCGGATTCCGTTGGGCGTCTGTCTGCCTATTTCTGAAGCTTTATCCCCCATATTGTTGAACTGTTGAACAAGCAAATCATTGAAGCTGGTTTCGCTGCGCTTAAAACCCGTTGTATCGACATTCGCGATATTATTGCCGATACTATCCAACTTATGCTGAAGCTGGCCTAGTGTATTCGTTGCTGTAATCATCATACGATTCATTGCCATTCTCCTTTTTTCTTACGTTGGCGGTTATCAGCCTAGCTTACCAACTTCATTAACTGCTTTATCCATGCTGCGATCATAGGCTTGAAGCATTTTTTGATTCGCTTCAAATGAACGATACGCTGCCATTAAATCTGTCATCGTCTGTGATTCATCAACATTTGAGCCCTCAATGACACCTTGATTGAGTGTAAAAGAAACTTCTGCTTCAGTATAGGCATCCGTTAATTCGTCCTCAGCAGCCCGAAATAAGCCGCCACCTTCTTTTACAAGTGAATCAGGGTTCTCAGCAAATGCAACGCCTAAACGGGCAACAGCTTGATTGTTCTCCGATATACTGCCGTCTTGATCAATGGTGAAGTCATCACTGTTCAATTGGATCCGCTCATTATTTTGATCTAAAACGTAATTCCCTTCAGATGTGGTTAAAAACCCTGTTCCATCAAGAGTAAAATTACCGTTACGCGTATAACGCATTTCACCGCTGCTGTTTTCTACAACGAACATGACCGTTCCCATCTTACCGTTTGCATCCGCAGGCATCGATCCGTTAATCAGAGCGATATCCGTTTTTAATTCGGTTTCCTGAATATCTCCTTGTGAGAATAACGGCGTTACTTCCTGAACATACACTCCAGTACTTATTGAACCAACATTTTTATTGATCGGTAATTGTAAGGAGTTATCTGTTGCTACCGTTTTACTTTCCATCCGCTGCAAAAGCATTTCAGGAAAAGATCGTATGCTAGACTGATCTGCTTTAAACCCGGTAGTGTTTGCATTAGCCAGATTATTTGTCAGCATTTCGGTTTGGCGCTGCTGTGCAAGCATTCCGGAAGCTGCTGTGTAGAACCCTCTTAACATCCCATTCACTCCTTTTTCTTAGACCAATTTATCTCTGGTATGGAATCGTAACTTGACTACATTCTTCTCCGATTCTTTTTTTCTCTACTATACATATCGGCAGTTAGCAGATGAAGTTTATCGAAACAAAAGAAATATGAATAGATGTTTTCTAAACAGGACAGACATCGTAAGAAAAGAAAGTTAATGGTAAAGGAATAGTGATGAAAGCAACTGCTATTCAAATAGGGTCCTGGATCCATTAGCAGATCCCCACCAAGGAAGGTGTTGGATGACTAATGAATCCGTAAGGACCCTTGTGCAATCGTAATGTTATCCGAATTTATGTCTTGGCAGCTTGTCCATATTATCAAGCATAATACCTGTTCCGATTGCTACACAGTCCATTGGCTGTTCTGCAACAAGTACAGGAACTTTTAATTCTTCTGCAAGCAGTAAATCAATCCCGTGCAGCAATGCTCCACCGCCTGTTAAAATGACACCGCGGTCGATAATATCAGCAGAAAGTTCAGGTGGAGTCCGTTCAAGCACACTCTTAGCCGCTTGTACAATGACAGCTATTTGCTCACGAAGTGCTTCTTCAATTTCTACAGAGTTAATCGTAATTGTTCTAGGAAGTCCGGATACCATGTCACGTCCGCGAATATCAATTTCTTCATTACGGGAACCAGGAAAAACGGTTGCCACTTGTATTTTGATATTCTCTGAAGTACGTTCACCAATTAACAGCTTGTATTTGCGTTTGACATAGTTCAGTATTTCATTATCAAACTTGTCTCCAGCCATTTTTATTGAAGATGAGGTAACGATATCACCCATTGAAAGTACGGCAATATCCGTTGTACCTCCACCAATATCAACAACCATATTCCCGCTCGGCTGGAAGATATCCATTCCGGCGCCAATTGCTGCGACTTTAGGCTCTTCTTCAAGGAATATTTTCTTACCGCCGCTCTTTTCAGCAGCTTCTTTGATTGCTTTTTGCTCAACAGATGTAATATTTGTCGGGCAGCAAATTAGAATTCTTGGTTTCGAAAGGAAACCCTTTACATTTAATTTATTAATGAAATGCTTTAACATTGATTCTGTTACATCAAAATCAGCAATAACTCCATCCTTCAAAGGTCGGATAGCAACAATGTTCCCAGGTGTACGTCCTACCATTTTCCGGGCTTCTTCTCCTACTGCAAGAACACGATTTGTATTCTTATCAATCGCCACTACCGACGGTTCATTCAACACAATTCCTTTACCTTTAACATGTATCAGAACATTCGCTGTTCCAAGATCTATTCCAATATCTCTAGCAAACATTTTATAAATCCTCCTTGAATCCTCATAAAAAAAACCAACTTCTGTCCTAATTAATTATTTTATCACACCGTATAGTGTAGAAGAAGTAGGAATCTAAAAAAACGGCGAAAATTGTCATTTATTTATATATTTTCTAGTTTATTGGGATTGTTGTATACTCTTCTTTTGATGAGTCTTTCCTAAATCGCCCATTTATGTGTATGAAAAACAAAAAACCGGTATCGGCTGTAAATTCCTTTGTAGTCTCTTTAGAGAGTAACACTTTTTTCTAAGTGTTCCCATTTAAAGATACCACATAAAAGAAAATCACTTTGCCTGTTCCGGTTTTTCTTGGACATAGTTTGTTCTCTTCAGTCTTTCACCGCCTCACTTTACAATTTCTTCTTCTCGATCTGAGCGCTTATATTTCAGCTTAGTTGCTTCCCCGCCCCGTAAATGACGAATCGATTTATGATAATCAAGAATATCTTTTACCAATGTGGCCAGCTCGGGATTAATTTCAGGCAGCCTTTCTGTCAGATCTTTATGAACTGTACTCTTCGATACCCCAAACTCTTTCGCGATAACGCGAACCGTCTTCCTTGTTTCCACGATATACTTACCAATCTTGATAGTTCTTTCTTTGATGTAATCGTGCACACCACTCGACCTCCCCAAATTGGATGTGAGAAGTGTGAAATGAGATTCGCTTCCGACTATAAAAACAATCGCTGCCTCAATAATTATCAATAACGTACACTTCAACTGGATTTATCAATTGTATTAAACGATTCCTCACCTCAAACACTCTCAATGTACGGGTTTGTTTCAGTTTATTAGCTTGGTTAACGATATATGCACGATTTGGGCAATAAGGACAAGGTCTTATAAAACTAAATTAATATCTCTATTTTTTCATAGCGTATTCGACATCATTTCAACTATTTCCCGAGAAATTTGTAAACTATTAGCAAAAAAGGAATGTTGTTTACTTATAGCCCAAATGAGGGTATCTATCCTCCTTTCTTTAGTCTATTTGACCAGTTGTTCAATTTAGACCATATTTCTAAGTAGAGATGCTAAAACAAAAAAAAGAACCTGTCCTATTACCAGACAGGTTCTTTCTCTCAGTTGTTGTACATGCGGGATACATGTTCGTTTTGATCTATTTTAATTATCTTGGTTACCAGTTGTATCTTCTTCATCTTGGTTTGTTGGATCATCGGTTTTGTCTGAATCAGGGATATCTGTCCCTTTTTCTAATTCCGTGTTTTCATCTGCGGGTACAGCACCTTTGTCACTGTCATTGCTTTCAGCTTTAGTGTCTGAAGGAATGCTTGTTAGTTGTTTATCCATAAACTCGATTGGATTAACAGCTACACCGTCTTTGCGGATTTCAAAGTGTACATGAACACCAGCGTCTTCATTAATTAGACTTTGTCCAGCAACAGCAAGTTTTTCACCTTGCTTCACTTTGTCTCCAACTTTCACTTCGATATCTTGAATGGATTGATATCGAGTCACTACACCATCTTCGTGTTCCACTTCAACAAGATTTCCATTTAAAGAATCGTCTTCAACTTTTGTTACTTCACCACTGATGGAAGCAACGACGTCAAAAGCTTTGTTATCTCTTGCAGCTACATCGATTCCTTTATTTGGCTCATATCTATTGTTGTAATAAACGAGTGCTGCTTCTTGTTCTGCTTTGTCAGCATTTTTATCATAGAAATTTTTCTTAATGACCGTGGCTGAAGCGTCGGCTACTGGCATCTTAATAGATTCAAGTTTGCTGTTTACCTCAACGGAAGGCTGATTAAAGTCCTTAGCCGTTTCTGCCGTTTCTTTGTCTTTCCCATTTTCTGCAGTTTGATTATCGCTATTTTGATACCAAAACACAGCAGACAAAATAATAGCGGCACTTGCAAGATAAATAGCTGGCATTGTCCAACGTTTTTTTAGTATTCGTTGGAATCTAGATTTTTGAGAAGTATTCTTTTCTTCCTCTCTCATTTAAATCACCTCTGCAATCATTGTGAACAGATTCCAGAGATTCTATACCTATCTCATACTTTTTTTTAGATTTATTTTTTGTTATCTTGTCTATATTTATGCATAGAACATTTTACCAGGTGTTTTTTATGCAAAAAGAGAAATTCCCATTTCCACTTTTTCCTGATAAACTATTGTTAATCTGACTCGTAAAGGAAGTTTTTTTAAAATGAAATCATTCTTACGTATTGTTCTTTCAATTATTCCATTTATTTATATGGCGCTCATTTGGTATATGTCTAGTAACCCTGATGATTTAATTCTTGATTTGCCTTCCTCTGCTACAGACCGGTTCATCAAAGAAGCTCTTCATCTAATCGAATTCGCCATTCTTTATGTATTATTTGTTGTGGCTCTTGCGGCTAATCATAAGCTCACAGCCGCTGCCAGTTTAACTGCAGCGATTATTGCAGGGCTTTACGGAATCATTGATGAACTCCATCAATCCTTTGTTCCCGCCCGCTCAGCCACCCTCATAGACGCAATAAAGGACATTGTCGGTGTGTTGGCCGTTTATTTTCATATTCAGTATCATTATTTTAAGCACCAAAGAGGATTTTTAACGGTTATTGAAAGAATCCTGCCTAAAAAGCTGCGCGACGCATAAATAAAAGACCCTCCACATATTCGTGTGGAGGGTCTTTGCGATACACTGATTTATTTTTTAGCCGTGACTGTATTGAGCATAGTGGCGGATGATTGGACCTTAACACCCTGATAATAGTATTGAACGATCTCTTTATAGTTTTTTCCTTCTTCAGCCATACCGTTTGCTCCATACTGACTCATTCCGACTCCATGGCCATAGCCTTTCGTAGATATAACAATTTGATCACCCTTGCGCTCCCAGGTGAAATCCGTAGAGGACAAACCTAATTTTTCTCTAATTTGCTGTCCAGTCAGTTTTTTTCCTCCAATTTCAACACTTGCTACTCGTTTCCCTGCAGTTCGACTCTTCACCGATCCTACGGTCTCTCCTGTTGGCAGCTTAACGCCTAGCTTGTTTTCAAAGTTCGCAAGAGGAATAACTGTTTTATGGTGAAACTCTGGTGATTCTTTATCCCAAGGGCTTGAGACACTTTTTAAATAAGGATACGGACTGCTCCAATAATCTTCTGAGTTCTCTGTATACCCATTGCTTGTTGAAAAGAAGGTGGCCGTTATCGGTTTTCCATTATAGGTTAATACTTGACTTTCCGTTTGTTTGACTGCATTTTTTACTTTTTTGAGGTTTTTTGAATAGTTCGTTCCCCAGGCTTTCTTTAGTTCGGCATCGTCCTTGTAAACTTGGTGCAGGACCGTATCTGTAACGTCCGCTCCCTTAGGCACCCCTAATCGGTTCCCGCTGACCAGTTGATTCACAATGTATGTCCTTGCCGCTAAAGCTTGTGCTTTTAATGCCTCTAATTCAAATTTTATGGGCATCTCTGCTGAAACTACCCCTACCAAATAGGTCTCTAGTGGAATGTCTTGAATTTTCTCCATCGATGATCGATAGACAGCCACGTCAATCTCTGGTGCAGAATCGACTTTTTTGGCTTTCTTTTCACCGGTTTTCTGTTCATTTAAGTTCTCCGCTAGTTTTCCGTCTGAAGTATCTGATGAAAAGGGAAGTACAAGTACGGCTGGGATGATTATAACTACAAACGCTACTACTAAGAATAGATTGACCATCGGTTTAAATGCTTTCAATATCCATATGCCTCCCTATACAACCTGTAGTGATTACATAGTGTCCTTGACCAAACAATTCGTTCTCCCCTCCTAAGACAAGTGGTTTCTGGCCAAGAGACGTTTTTTTATCCACTACAACTATATGGGGCAGGCCGTATAAATATGTCTGTAAACATAACAAAAGACCAGCTCACATGAGTGAGCTGGTCTTTTGTGAAACTAGTAAATTATCTTATGCGTTCATATCGGCAATTGTTTTTTCTGCAGGTGCTTCTACGTTTACACGTTCAATTTCTGCACCAAGAGCAGCTAATTTACCATGGAAATTAACGTATCCGCGGTCAAGATGCTTCAATTCAGTCACACGTGTGATTCCATCAGCTACTAAACCATTTAGAATTAACGCAGCTGCTGCACGAAGGTCGGTAGCAGCAACTTCAGCTCCCTGAGTGTTAGATGGACCATTCAAAATAACAGAACGTCCTTCAATTTTCACATCAGCATTCATGCGGCGGAATTCTTCCACATGCATGAAACGATTTTCGAAAACAGTTTCAGTAATCATACTTGTTCCTTTAGCGCGTAATAACAAGGCCATCATTTGTGATTGCATATCAGTTGGGAAACCTGGATGCGGCATTGTTTTAATATCAACCGCTTTTAGGTTATCTTTCCCGATGATGCGCAGACCATCTTCTTCTTCATGAATTTCTACGCCCATTTCTTCCATTTTGGCAATTAACGAGCTTAGGTGTTCAGGGACAGCTCCTTGAACAAGAACATTTCCCTTTGTTATTGCAGCAGCGACCATAAAGGTACCGGCTTCAATACGGTCAGGAATAATCGCATGCTCTGTTCCAAATAACTGTTTAACCCCTTCAATTTTAATTGTTCCAGTTCCTGCGCCTTTTACTCTTGCACCCATTTTATTCAGGAAATTAGCAAGATCGACAATCTCAGGTTCCTTCGCAACGTTTTCAAGGACTGTGGTTCCCTCAGCAAGTGTTGCTGCCATCATAATGTTTTCAGTAGCTCCAACGCTTGGGAAGTCAAGATACACTCTTGCACCCTTCAAACGTCCGTCTACTTCTGCATCGATAAAGCCATTTCCAACTTTAACGCGGGCTCCCATTGCTTCAAAGCCCTTCAAATGCTGATCAATAGGACGTGAACCGATTGCACACCCTCCAGGTAGTGCTACACGAGCGCGGCCATTTCTAGCCAATAAAGATCCCATTACTAGAACTGAGGCACGCATTTTACTTACATATTCAAACGGTGCTTCGTCTAATAAATCTTTAGATGCATCTACAGTAACTTGATTATTTTGAAAGGCAACCTCTGCATTAAGATTGCGCAGTACTTCATTTATTGTATATACATCGGAAAGCGTCGGCACGTCTTTAATGATACTTTTCCCGTCACTTGCTAATAATGTTGCAGCGATAACCGGCAAAACGGCGTTTTTTGCTCCCTCTACTTTAACTGTACCGCTAAGCCTTTTTCCGCCGCGGACGATGATATTTTCCAAAAGTATTCCCCTCCGCGTCCATTTTCTCTATATTAATATTCAAACGTTACGATTGGTGTGCCGACTACAAATGTAGTCTTTCCACTCAACCCTTCTGTTCTCAAGGCAAGTTGCAAATTCAAATGATGTTTTTTTTCCAGGTATTGATCAAACAAGCTGGTTTGTCCTGAAACTGATATGAAATTTGGTTCTTTCATGCTTTCGATTGTTTTCCCCTTAAATACACCTAACAGCCTTGTTATCTCTGAGGTTAAAACCGTATCCATAGTATCACTGATTGTCCCTTGAATACAAGAAAAAATTAGCGGTTTTTCACGAAATATGTCATCCGTTCTTTTTTCAAATGTAGTTGTGAAAAAAGATTTGGCTTCGTGATCCCAGTGACTGCCCTTAACCTCATATATGATATACGTTACCATTTGGTTATTTTCGCGGGTAGACATCAAATTAATAATTTCTTTGTTTTTCGTTTCAGCATTCGTATATGTTCCAATCGCCTTCCAACCACTGGCGTTGTTCTCATGCTTCCAGATAAATAAAGGGAAATCAGCTTTGAGCTTATTCACTTCACTTTCAAAACTATGCTGGTCTTTAATACTCAACGTTCTTTCCCTAGCATAGACTGACCACGACTCAATAGTGAGATTTTCTTCTTTCTCAATCAATTCAGTCATTGTAACTATGTCCGTTTTATCCTTGGCCATAATCGTACTATTCCCAAACAACATCGCTATCAAACCAAGTATCACTATGTATGAAAACATTTTTTTTATATTACTAGACATGTTTATTACCCCTCTCCTTATCTCTAGTTTTTCCATAGAGTGGGAGGGCATACTTAGTACTTATCGTCAGTTACTGACAAAATTTGATACTCATGAACGTTTTTTCTAAAATAAGACATTTACGTTACTTTCTTCACAAGCAATGAGAAAAAATAAATACGTTCTTAGTTGCTATACAAAAACGGCAGCTGATTTGAAAAGCCTAGGTAATCCAAAAAGAAGTTGCTGACAGTTGATCCAATGGCAATGGTTAGCAGGATATAAAGTACTCTTGCCTTCAGCACCGAATTTGATCTTAACAATTTATCAAAATTCAAGGCTTGAAGTGCCCACCAAGTAATGGCAATGAAAAACAGGTGTGCTGTAATTCCAATCAAGGCCTGTTGTCCAAGAACTGAAAACATTAAATCCCTCCTAAAAAGACACCCGATTACCATTCTATCACATTACTCATGTGAATTTGGAATAAAAAAGGAAAATTCTTCAGAATTATCTCTTTACCCACTCTTCCCACTATACACCACGAAGATCGAACATACAAAATACAGATTCTCCTATTTTTATTTCTCCCCTTTTCAGTTCTCTATTCACAAAAAAAACCTACAGCGTCTTGTCTGTAGGTTTCGTCTTTGTTATTAAAAATCGAGTAAATCACCAAAATGCTGGTGAAAAAAATCTAATGCAATGTTCGGTGCAAGACCGAACAAAATGGTCATTAGGACACAGACAGCTACAAGAATGTTTATCCCTGCGGGTACTTTAGGTTTTGTTTGTATGATCGACGATCTGAGAAATAATTGAACTAGAATGCCAAAGTAATAGATATACGAGATCACGGTTGTTCCAGCCATGATTGCGGCGAGTACATAAAAACCTGGATCTACAGCAAAGGCTCCGAGGAAAATCGATACTTTGGCAATAAACCCTGCCGTACCAGGTATTCCAGCCAGACTCAGAATAGAGATCCCCATTGCCACAGCCAGCCACGGGGAGCGCTGATATAAGCCAGTCAGCATGTCAATTCCCTCTTGCTCTGTATTGCCTGAAACAACTTGAATGACTGCAAAAGCACCTAAATTCATAAACAAATAAGCGAGTAAATAAAACCAAAACGTGTCGAATAGGAAGTATTGACCACCCAATGTCGCAAATGCTACTAATAAATAACCTGCGTGGGCAATACTCGAATAAGCAAAAAGCCGTTTTAGGTTTCGCTGCCTTAGGGCAACTACATTCCCTATGATCATCGTGATGCCTGCCAAAAAGGCAATGTAAATGGAATTACTTTCAAAAAAGCTGAACGCACCGACTGCGTCTCCCCATACTTCTCGATACAAACTGAGCAAGATTCGGAGAATAATAGCAAATCCAGCTGTTTTAGACACTACACTTAAAAATGCGGTGACGGGTATTGGTGCACCCTGATAAACATCTGGAGCCCACATATGAAAGGGTGCGGAAGCAATTTTGAAAGATAACCCAACAAGGACCATGAAAAAGGCGAGCCCGAATAAGTAAAGAAATTGGGTATCGACGGTTTCCTTCATAATGATACTCATAGCCTTGAGATTTGTAGAGCCAGTCAGCCCGTAAAGATAGCTCATCCCAAACAAAGTGATCGCTGTCGAAATACCTCCGCTGATTACATACTTCATTGCCGCTTCATTGGAAGCCGTATGATGCTTGCGTATTCCCGCTAATATATAAGAAGAAATCGACAAAAGTTCCAAACCGATGAACAGAGTAATTAAATCTCCGCTCGACGTCATAATCATGGCTCCAAGTAAGGCTGTAAGGAACAAATAATAAAATTCTCCGCGCTGTTCCTTCATCCCCTCTTTGGGTTCATAGCTCTCGGCAAGCAGCATCACAAACGCTGCACCTACAAGTAAAAGCATTTTAAAGGCTTTTGCAAATGAATCAAGTCTAAATGAATCATCGAGGATACTGACCACTTCTATCGGCAATACCGCTAGCAGGGACAGTAAGGATAGGAGAATTCCAATTAATCCAATCCACGCAAGCCTTCTTCGTTTAATATATGGCGGCCAAAATAAATCTAAAAGCGTTAGTAACACAGTTGTACCAAGGATGATAAACTCAGGTATCATGGCTTCCCAGTGATAATTCAGCATGGTCTGAAGATCCAATTTTCATCACCTCCCTATCCCGATCATGATTGCATCGAGTGTACGCTGCAGCGGCTCTCCGAGAAGAGATGGATATACCCCAATACTAACAATCAGGAGCAGGAGGATACCTGCTGGGATTTGCTGCAGCCAATTAAGATCTGTAAGATGTTCATATTTTTCTTTTTCTTTGCCAAAGGTTATGTCCAGCACGGCTCGAAGCATATAGACAGCTGTCATAACGATACCGATTGAACCAATTGCAGCAAGCCATGGTTCGGATTTAAATAATCCTAAGAAAGCCAAAAACTCACTGACAAACCCGGACATCCCCGGTAAACCAAGGGAAGCAAATGAGCCTGCGAGGAGCCATCCTGATAATCGAGGGACGGTTTTAGCCAAGCCTCCGAGATCTGAAATGAGTGAGGTATCCGTCTTTTCCTGAATAATTCCCACCAAGTAAAATAACAGGGCAGCGATTAATCCGTGCGACACAACCTGAAAGACAGCTCCCTGAACTCCAGCTGCTTGTAATGAGCCAAGCCCGATCAACACAACTCCCATATGTGAAATTGAAGAGTACGCTAATACTCGTTTGAAGTCTGTCTGAATGAACGCCATAAACGCTCCATATAGAAAGTTAATTACACCAAGCACCGCTAAGTAAATAGCAACAGATTTGAATTGTTCAGGGAAGATTCCCATTCCGAAGCGGATCATCCCGTAAGCCCCTATTTTCAACAACACACCTGCATGAAGCATCACGATTGGGGTTGGGGCTTCAACATGTACCATAACCATCCAGCGGTGCATTGGAAAGATTGGCAGTTTAATAGCAAAAGCTGCCACTAATCCGACTAACAGGGCATACTTCATGGTTGCGGAGATAGGAGCAATAGTCGGCACACCGCCAATTGTAATGATATGTGTTAACGCTTGAATATTCGTGGTTCCTGCACGGGCGAAAAGAATCATAATCACGATTAGGAGAATGGCTGAACCAATCCCGTTATAAAGTAAAAAGCTATATGCTGCTTTTTCTTTTTCTGCAAATCCCCATTTACCGACTAAAAAGAAGGCGGAGATCAGGGTGAGTTCAAAAAAGAGGAAAAAGAGCACCAAGTTTTGAGCCGTAAATACACCAAGCATTCCAATCTCTAGAAACAGAAGCAGGACAAAATACCCCTTCCATTCTTTCTTAATGCTGTGTGAGGCGAACGCAGCAAGAGATGTTAGCAAAGCCGTCATCAAAACTAAAACAAGCGAAAAGCCGTCAATGGCCAGTTCATAATCAACTGTAAATAATTTCGCATCATACTGTGAAAGATTCCCAAATCGTATCCAATTATTCTTTATCGTAAAATCAGCCAGAGAAGCCCCGCTTGCATAGTATTGATAAAGAATCAAGGAAACCAACAGAGGCGGCACTGTTCCAATAAAGCCAAACATCTTCAGGTTACTTTCATGTTGTTTGGATGTGAGTAGAAGCAGTAAAATTCCCAAAATAGGCGAAAAAACAAGAACTGAGAGCAGGAATGTCATCTAATTAACCCTCCTGTCAGCGCGTAGATAATGACTAAGACCGCTAAACCCGCGAATACGGCCACACCGTATACTTGCACTTGACCAGATTGAAGCCTAGCCCCAGCCGAACCAAGACTACGAATGGTTCCTGTTACTGCCCATTCGAATCCTCCTATAACAAAGCGTTCGATATATGAACAGAAAAGAGCCAGTCCCTTTACTGTTTTTCCAACTGTAAAGTAGTACGTTTCGTCGATAAAGTACTTATTGATAAGGGTAGTATTGATAAATGATCCTTCTTTAATAAGAAAGTTTCGGGAAATGGTCTGCTTCACATAGATTAAATAAGCTAGCAGGATGCCTGAAAGAGAAAAGACTGCCGCTGCCGCCATAATCCATGCAGGTCCTTCTGAATGAGCAGGCACAAGGAGAAATTTGTTGCCCTTAACCAGAAACTCTCCTAAATAACTTCCAAACCAAGGAGTCTGGATATATCCTGAGCAGACAGCCAAAATGCCTAATATGCCCATAGGCAGCACCATTGAAAAAGGTGATTCCTTACTGACAACTTCAGTCTTAGGCTGGCCCGTAAAGATAAGGAAAAAGAGCCTGAAGACATAAAATGAAGTTAAAAAGGCTGTTATCATAGCAATCCAGAATAAAAGAAAGTTTCCATTGACCCAAGCCGATACGAGAATTTCATCTTTACTGAAAAACCCTGATAAAAGCGGCACACCTGAAATTGACAGAGCACCAATTAAAAATAAGGGACTTGTCAGCCTCATTTTTTTCCATAACCCGCCCATTTTATAAATATCCTGTGTATGTATAGCATGAATAATGCTGCCCGCGGCTAAAAACAGCAGGGCTTTAAAGAAAGCGTGTGTGAGCAAGTGAAAGATTCCTGCCGTATACCCTGCAGTACCTAAAGCAAGCATCATATATCCAAGTTGACTGATTGTTGAATACGCAAGAATCCGTTTAATATCTTTTTGAACCAGGGCAATAGATGCAGCAAAAATCGCTGTAAATCCGCCTATCACTGCTACTGTCTCCATAGCTGTAGAACTCGCTGAAAAGATTGGAAATGTTACTGCGACTAAATATACACCTGCCGCAACCATTGTCGCTGCATGAATTAATGCAGAAACAGGCGTTGGACCTTCCATTGCATCGGGGAGCCATGAATGAAGGGGGAACTGACCTGATTTCCCGACCGCTCCTGCGAAAAGTAACAGCGCAATAAGCGTTAACATTCCTCCTGATATCTCTCCAGCTCCAATGCTGCTAAAGATTTCTTGAAAGTCAAAACTGCCCGTTTTCCAAAATAAAAGGATAATCGCAATCAATAAACCAAGATCCCCAATTCTGGTCATAATAAAAGCCTTTTTAGCTGCCTCTTTGGCTTCTTTTTTATAAAAATAAAAGCCAATCAGTAAAAATGATCCTAGACCAACCAGCTCCCAGAAGAAATACAGCTGTAATAAATTGGGCGAAAGGACAAGTCCAAGCATGGCAAAGGTAAAGAATCCGAGGTACGTATAAAAAATGGAAAAACGCTTTTCCCCTTCCATATAACCCTTTGAATAGATTTGTACGAGACAGCTGACCAGCGAAACCATAACCAGCAGCAACGTATTCAGTGCTGTCACTTCAAAGCCTGCCGTTATGTTCACCTCACCCGTTACAAGCCAGACTATTTCCTGTTTATAGGTGGGTGCATCTATTCGCTCAACTAAAACAATGACTGAACAGATAAAGGATACGAGTACCGCCAAAATCCCGATATAGGCCGCTGACTCTCTCAGCTGTTTGCCGAATATAAGCAGAATAACACTAGAAAACAGTGGAATCAGCGGTATAAGCCATGCATTCTCCATCATCGGTGTGTATGCCCCCTTTCATAGACCGTTAACTAATGCTTCAACGTATCCATTTCGTCAATATTCACGGTTTTCTTCCTGCGATATAAAGCCATCAATATGGCCAATCCTACGGCCGCTTCTGCAGCTGCTATGGTAATCGAAAATAAAGAAAAGACCTGTCCAGTTATCGATGGTGTTACGCCAAGCCTGCTAAAGGCAACAAAATTGATATTTGCAGCATTAAGCATGAGTTCAATCGAAATTAATACAATTACCGTATTACGTTTTGTTAACGCACCATATAGGCCGATACAAAATAGAACAAGTGCAAGAACAAGGTAAGCAGATAGAGGTACCTCCGTCATTGGCTTTCCCCCTCTTCTTCATCATCCGGTTTCTTTGCCAATGTTATTGCTCCAACAAGTGCCACAAGCAAAACCACTGAGGCAAGTTCAAACGGAATAACGTGTTTTGAAAAAAGTTCCACGCCAATTTGCTCTGTATTATTTTCATGTAAGGTACTTTCCTGACTCGCTATATCCAGGTTATAGATTCCTATATACACGGCATAAGCAAAGCCTGCTATGGCAAGCAGCAGCACCCCGTGTTTCCAACGGTTTTTTTTGTGCTTGCTTCTGAATCATTATGCTTAGTTAACATGATCCCGAACAGCATGATAATCGTAATAGCTCCTGAATAAATTAAAACCTGCACAACAGCAACAAATTCAGCTGAAAGCAGAATAAAGATTCCGGCAATGCTAAGAAATGATAAGACTAGCGCAACTACCATATGAACGACCTTAGTCAGGTTTAACAATAAAACACCACCAAGTATGGCAGCTAGCGCAAGAATGATAAATGCGAGAATCTCACCAGAAAAAGTCATACCTTATTCACCTTCCGAATATTTTCATCATTTTCATCGAGCCACTCCAAGTTTTTAAATAACTCATCCCGACTATACTCTGCCAGTTCAAAATTATTGGTCATGACAATGGCTTCGGTCGGACACACTTCTGTACAAAGATCACACAAGATACAAATTTCAAAATTAATATCGTACGTATCAATAATTTTTTTACCTTTCTTAGAAGAATCGGGATGCTTAATTCCTGTCAACTGGATGCAATCTGTTGGACATATGGTCACGCATTGATTGCAAACAATACATTTTTCTGGATAGAACTTCTGGATGCCTCGAAAACGATCAGGAAGCGGCAGCGGTTCATTCGGGTATGCATAGGTTACTTTTTTTCGCGTTAGGTTTTTCAGCGTATAAGCCAATCCTTTTGCTAAACCAATCATGTGCAAATCCCTCGCTTTTCTTGTTTTTGGCGAATATCTACATATCCAGTTTCTTTCCTCAGAATATATTGGGAAACAACTCTTTTAATATAGCAGTTACCATAATATTCGCAAGTGCTATAGGCAGAAGCACCTTCCAACCAAACTCCATCAGCTGATCTGATCGTAATCGCGGCAGGGTAATTCTTATCCAGATTAATAGAAAAACAACTGCGCTGAACTTAAGGGCGAACCAAACAGCGGCTGGAATAAAGCCCAGGAACGGAAGAGAATTCCAGCCTCCTAAAAATAATACAGTGGTCAGGGAGGCCATAGCAAACATATAGACATATTCACTTAACATAAACATCGCCCAGCGGAAGCCTGAGTACTCAACAAAATAGCCTGCTACCAGTTCAGACTCTGCTTCCGGTAAATCAAATGGTACGCGATTCAATTCAGCTACCGACGCAATGATAAAAATTAAAAAGGCGACTGGCTGCAGAACAATAAACCAAAGATTTTCTTGAGCCGCAACAATCTCATTGAGGTTGAGGCTTCCCGTTAGTAACACCACACCAACGAGGGACATCACAAGTGGAATTTCATACGAAATCATTTGGGCTGCGGCACGCATTCCACCGATTAGGGCATATTTATTATTAGAAGACCAGCCAGCAGTGACAATCCCCACTGTCGTAATCCCCGAAATCGCAACATAATACAACAGACCCACACCAATATCTGCAAACTGCAGCTTATCCGTTAACGGCAAAACCGCTAACACCATAAATGATGGAGCAAAAGCCAAAATAGGCGCAATAATAAATAGTGGACGGTCAGCAAGTTTTGGAATCGTATCTTCCTTCAGCAAGAGCTTTAACACATCTGCAACTGTCTGAAGCAGCCCCCATCTCCCGCCAAGCTGATTGGGTCCAATACGCATCTGCATCAGCCCCATCACTTTTCTTTCTGAAAGAATGGCATACGTGACAAAGCCCAGAACAACAAATAAAAACAAGACAGCAAGTAAAAGGAAAATCGTTGCATTGAGGAGGCTCGGTTCTGATATTAGCAAGTCTTGTATCACTATCCATCCACCTCTCCCAAGACGATATCAATCGCCCCTAATATAGTCACTAGATTGGCCATATTCTCTCCTTGTAAAAGTTTTGGGAGGATTTGCAGGTTATAAAAGGATGGCCTTCTGAATTTTAAACGGTAGGGTTCTTTTTTTCCTTCACTAGCGATATAGCAGCCAATTTCCCCGCGTGGTGACTCAATTCTCACAAAGCCTTCACCTTTTGGCACCTTAACAATTTTCGGAACTTTGGCCATAATCGGTCCATCACTTGGAAACTGTTCCACACATTGCTCGATTATTTTTAAGGATTCTTCTATTTCTTCAATCCGGCAATGATATCTTGCCCAAGCATCACCGCTTTCACGGACAGGGACATCAAAATCAAATCGATCATAAATTGAATAGGGTTCGTCTTTACGTAAATCCCATTTAACACCTGTGCACCTTAAGTTAGCTCCGCTTAATGAATAATTAAGGGCATCTTCCTTAGTATAGGCGCCGATCCCTTTCACCCGGTTCATAAATATTTCATTGCCGGTGACCAGCTGATGATACCCTTTGAGTTGTTCCCGCATATACGGCACAAAATCACGGACTTTTTCAATCCACCCCTCAGGCGCATCCCACTTTACACCTCCTACTCTCATATAATTAAAAGTCAGTCTTGCACCGGAGAGTTCATTCAAGAGATTAATAATCATTTCCCGCTCACGAAAAGCATACAAAAATGGACTAGTTGCACCCAAGTCCAGCAAAAAGGTTCCCCACCAGACTAGGTGACTGGCAACACGCCCAAGTTCCATGGAAAGGACACGTAAATATTCAGCACGATCAGGTATCTTAAGATCCATCATGGTTTCCACCGCATGACAAAGGACATAATTGTTCGTCATGGCGGCTAGATAATCCATTCTGTCGGTGTAGGGAATAATTTGAGTATACTGTAAATTTTCTGCGAGCTTCTCCGTTCCTCTGTGAAGATAGCCTATCACTGGTGTTGCTTCTTTAATAATTTCTCCATCTATTTTAATAACGAGTCGAAATACCCCATGTGTACTTGGATGCTGCGGACCGACATTTAATAGCATTTCCTCTATCCGTATCATAGGTTATACCTCCACATCATACGGTTCATAATCTTTACGGAGCGGGTGGCCGACCCAATGTTCACCAAGCATGATTCGCTTCAAATCCGGATGACCCTCGAAAATAATACCCAGCAAGTCATAGGTTTCACACTCCGGCCAATTTGCCCCCTGCCAGAGATGCACGATTGACGGAATCACAGGTTCAGAACGGTTCAACTTCACCTTTAATGCAACCGGATGGTGATGTTTATGAGAATACAAATGAACATACACTTCCATATGCGTTTCAAAATCGGTCCCATGCAGTTCCGACAAATAATCGAACCGTAAATTTTCATTGAATTTCAGATATTGGGCAATTTTCAGGTATGTATCAGGCTTTGCAACTAAGGTAGGAACGTCCTTTGATAATTTGTTAATATAGGAATCTTCTAATGCATCGCTGCCGATATTTTGTGAGATGATCGCAATATATTTATCTAATAGTGGCTGATTAATCGATGGTGAAGCATCTGGGGTGGGGTCAATATCCGTACTGACTTCTTTTGCTTTGGCTCGGGCTGCGGCCTTTGCTTTTGCTGCAGCAACGGCTTTTTTCTTTGCAGCCTCCTCGCTATCTTCCATGTCGGGAGAACTTTCTTTCGCTTTCTTTCGGGCTAGCGCTGCAGCCTTTGCTTTTTCCACGGCTGCTGCTTTTCGTTCTTCTAAACTCAGCTCTTCACTCTGTTCAGAACCTGCCTTCTCTTCTTCTTTCGCTTTCTTTCGGGCTAGCGCTGCAGCCTTTGCTTTTTCCACGGCTGCTGCTTTTCGTTCGGCTAAACTCAGCTCTTCACTCTTTTCAGAA
>NZ_AJTN02000206.1 GCF_000305495.1 Peribacillus psychrosaccharolyticus ATCC 23296
ATGATTCTGGAGAATACGGAGAGAAGATTGCCACCCAATTACAAGAAAACTTACCGTTTAAAGAAATACAGACGGATGTAACAAATAAACAAGCGTTAAAAGATTTAAATAAAAATGATTTAGCTTTAGTCGTACACATCCCGAAAACATTCTCTGCGGATATGCAAAACGGCGAAACGTCATCAAGTATCGACTTTACTATTAATGAAGCAGGGGCAACGGTTGTCTCTTCTTCAATGACCTCAATCGTTGCGGAAATTAACAATCAGTTGAGTGCCCAATTTTCTCAACAAACAGCTCAGGGCGTGTTGATGAATTTTAATTTACCAGAAGACAAAGCTGCTGACATGGCAAAACAAATCGAAACAGCTTATGCAGGAAATGTAGTGACTATCAATGAAGTACCAGATGGTATGCATAACAATATGCTGCCGATGTTCTTAACGATGGCAGGATATGTTGGGGCCATGATCGGCGCGATGCAATTAGTAGCCTCATTTAGACAAAGCCGTGGAAAAGCGAGCAAGGCACGTTTATTCATGTATGTGCAATTGACAGCGATATTGATTGCCGTCGTATCGTCATTCGTTGCGTTAGGCATAACTTATTTAGTGAATGATCCAAGCGGGGACCTATTCTTTAGTACGTTAGGTCAACAGATCCTCAATTATATGGTATGTTTCAATTTCACAGCTATTTTGATTTTCTTAGTTGGTGATGGCGGTATGGTTTTAAACATTCCCATTTTATTAACACAAACCATTGCAAATGGTGCCACGATTACACGTGATATGATGTATGCACCATATGAATGGATGAGCTACATCTCACCAATGTACTACTCAGTACAGGCATACTATGCAAATCTTTATAGCAGTATTAGCCCAAGCCCATATCTTTGGTCCATGGTTGCTGTCGGTCTAGGTGCGATGCTCATCAATATTCTCATCGTTGCATTTGTTCACAAAAAAGTGCCCTTAAAGATTCAAGCAACTGAAACGGAAGCTGCTTAAATGGTGGATATTTTGTTATAATAAGGGTAATTCTTCTTGAAGGAGCGTAAAGAATGTCCATACAAGTTTTTATATTGTGCAAACTGATAGAAGGTAACAATTATCCTTATAAAATAAAAAAACAGCTTTCAGAGCCGATTCCATTTGATAAATTGGGTGGATTAACAGAAAGTAAACTCTACTATCATTTTGATTCATTAGTGAAACAAGGGTTAATTGAGACAGTAGAAGTAATAAAAGAAGAACATCGACCAGATAAACAAGTGTTTGGGATTACGGCTAAAGGTCGTGAAGATTTACCTAAAAAGATCTACAAGTTGCTAGAAAATGCTGGTTCTATTAGTGATATGATTGTAGGCATAGCTTATATCAAGCATGTGGATCGTGATAAGGTCGTCGAAATACTAGAAAAAAATTTAAAAGAATTCATAACTCGCCGAGAACATATTATGGATTTTGAAATCCAGGTAGATAAAGATAAAGAAAAACTCATAAAATACTTGGATGGCTATTATTCAACTAGAGCAGAGCACACCATTTTTTGGCTTAAAGAGTTAATTAAACAGATTCAACAGAAGGAAATATAAAAATCCTATGTATTCAACCTTTTAATACAAGAAACCACCTCCTTTCAATTTAGACTGAAAGGAGGTGGTTTTTTGTCGTAGAGTTTTTAGGGTCGAATATTTTGCTTAAAAGGCCGAATGAATGGAAGAATGGGCAGAATAAAGGTTGGATAGGGCTGAAAGTTCTCTAGTTTGGTCCAAAAGATTGTTTAGTAAGCTCGTTTAAATGGTAGGTAGATGATTAATATGTTAATCTCCGCAGATTAAAGTAAACTAGATCAAAATATGCTTGTTTTACATCCGATTGAGGTTAATTATACTCAAATGTAATCATACTTAGGCTGATGATGGTTTTCTAAAGGAACGTTGGAATGAACAGGATGGCATAGTGGCAGAATAATGTGGAGTTATGGTGAAACTGAGGAGATTTATCGATTTATCAAGCATTATAAATTGCTGAAATCATATGAATTTTCAGGTGATTTTCGAATGCATCTGGGTCAGATTTTTTTGTGGTAAATAATTATCTTATGATGTATTATAGTTCTCAGGTATTTATTATTCCGATTTATTCAATCGGAATTAGGAGGATGAGAGATGGTTGGTTATGTGTTATTGAATATTGCTATTATGATTGTTCTTTTAGCGGTTTTGTTCTATATGAATACAAAACACGTTTCGTTTACGAAAAGAGTATTTACGGCATTAGGATTAGGGATTTTATTTGGTCTTCTCTTACAGTATTTTTATGAACCTAATTCAGATGCCATTGTTCAATCGGCTGATTGGTTTAACATAGTTGGATCAGGATACGTTAAGTTCCTGCAAATGATTGTTATGCCGCTTGTCTTTATTTCGATTTTGTCAGCATTTACTCGATTGAAATTAACGAGTAATATCGGTAAAATTAGCTTCCTGATTATCGGTATATTAATTGTTACAACTGGGATTGCAGCTGCTATAGGGATTACGGCTGCTACCGTATTTGACTTAGAAGCTGTTCAAATTGAACAGGGTGATGCAGAAGTAAGTCGTGGAGATGAAATTACGGAATCTTACGGCACGATCCAAGAAAAAACGATGCCGCAGCAAATTATAGAATTAATTCCTGCTAATCCATTCCTAGATTTAACAGGAGCGCGCCCGACCTCAACTATTTCTGTTGTTATTTTTGCAGCCTTCTTGGGAATCGCCTATTTAGGTGTTAAAAGAAAGCAACCAGAACAAGCTGAATTTTTCGCGAAGATTGTAGACACGTTACACAGTGTTATTATGCGAGTCGTTACATTAATTCTACGTTTGACACCATATGGAATCTTAGCCATTATGACGAAGACTGTTGCAACAAGTGATCTAGATGCCATTCTAAAATTAGGAAAATTTGTGGGTGCTTCTTATGTCGCCTTGCTGATTATGTTCGCCATTCATCTATTATTGCTGTTGGCAGCTGGATTAAATCCGTTGACATACGTCAGAAAAGCTTTTCCAGTCCTATCTTTCGCTTTCACCGCACGTACTAGTGCTGGAGCGTTGCCATTAAACATACAAACGCAGAAACAATTAGGGGTGTCTGAGGGGATTGCCAACTTTGCTGGTTCATTTGGACTTTCAATTGGTCAGAATGGCTGTGCAGGTATTTACCCAGCGATGCTTGCTGTGATGATTGCCCCAACGGTTGGAATCAATCCATTGACCCCATCTTTTATTGCAACATTAATTATCATTGTAGCGATCAGTTCATTTGGGGTTGCAGGAGTTGGCGGAGGAGCAACATTTGCAGCGATTTTAGTATTATCTGCAATGAACTTACCGGTCGCCTTAGCGGGTCTGCTAATCTCAGTTGAACCGTTGATTGATATGGGAAGAACAGCTTTAAATGTCAGCGGAAGTATGACTTCGGGAATCTTGACAAGTAAAGTAACAGGTGATTTAGATAAAGAGATGTACAGCGATGGTTCATTAAAAGCTGAAGCTGATATGTAAGAATCTAAATAAAACGCTGTCGAGAATATGTCTCGGCAGCGTTTTTTGTTTTAATTCCAACTTCATCCAGCGGAAACTTACTCCGTTTTCTTATCCTGTGCTGCCGCCTTATCTACACTTGCCTCAGCTAAAATATAAATGGCTACTGATGCGAAGTTGGTTATGATTGCCGTGATTTGAGCAATTTGATTATCCCCAAAGTTAAAGGCCATTAGAAGGGAACCAATAAAAGCGGCAATGAGTACCCAGAATTTTCGTGAAGTTAGTTTTTTTACGATTTGTTCTTTAGTCATTATTCATCACCTTCCATACTGATAATTTATGATGATGTTTCATAATGGCTTGTACATTTTAATTAGGAAACAAGATAAGTATATCGTCCACTTTCACTTAACATATTTTTTTCAGCAAGCGTACAAGCAATGGTATCTTGTCCTCATACTCTATATTGAGGTGATTATTTTGGTAAAAATATATATTGATTCAGGACACGGAGGCTCAGATCCAGGGGCAGTGGGAAATGGGTTGAAGGAAAAAAATCTGACTTTACAAATTTCAACGAGAATAAAAGAAATTCTCAGTAAAGAATATCAGGATGTTTCTATCAAAATGAGTAGAACGGGAGATACGTACCCATCTTTATCTGATAGAACCAACCAAGCCAATGCATGGGGTGCTGATTTTTTCCTTTCGATCCATATTAACTCAGGGGGCGGAACAGGTTTTGAAAGTTATATATATCCTAGTTCAGGAACGCCTGCGACTACGTATCAATCTGCAATCCACTCTGAAGTAATGAAGTTGGTTAACTTTACGGACCGTGGAAAGAAAACGGCCAATTTTCATGTGTTGAGAAAATCGACAATGCCGGCTCTTTTAACGGAAAATGGTTTCATCGATTCTAGCAGTGATGCATCTAAGTTAAAAACAACCTCATTCATTGAAGCCCTTGCCAGAGGACATGTTAATGGGTTAGTAAAGGCATTTGCTTTAAAAAAAGTACAAGAGCACGAGAACATTGAAGAAAAGACGTTTCATACGGTGGTTAAAGGAGATACTTTCTACTCCATTGCAAAAGATTACGATACAACTGTGGCTCGTCTAGAAGTATTGAATTCAACTATTGATCCAACAGCTCTTCCCATCGGTAAGAAACTAATCGTACATGTCATAGAAACAATTTATTATATAGTGAAAAAAGGAGATACGGTTTCCGCACTTGCTGAAGAGTATGGAAGCAGTATTAATCAGATAAAGGCTTGGAATAATCTTGACAGCAACTATACAATCCAAATTGGTAAAAGGTTACGAGTAAAATAAAGCGAAGAAATCTGAGAGAAAAAATATTATATTTTATATTTAATAAATAATCGACAAAAATCGACATCGAGGGTATAATGACTTGAAGGTAATTCTTGCAGGAGTTGCTTTCTTTTTACTCATGTGCAGTCAGACGCCCCTAAAACGTCTGGCTGTTTTTATACTCAACCATCGACACCGCTCATAAATGGAGCAGGTGTTTTTTTTTAGTTTATTTCTCCTGATTATTAACGGTTTTTATGATTTACATGAAAAAATAAGCATATATTCTTTGTACTACGAGAAACAAAGATATGGGGTGGAGAGATGGTTGAGGATATAAGGATATTATCTCCATGTGGAATGTTAGGCTATGGATTTCCAATTGAATCATTTATGAACGGGATAAAAGAAAATCCCCATGGGATTATTGTGGATGCAGGATCGACAGATGCAGGTCCTCATAAACTAGGAGCTGGAGTATCGATTGTAAGTAGACGGGCGGCTAAAAAGGATTTGGAAGTCATTATCACAAATGGGACAGTCAATAAAATCCCTATTATTATTGGATCTGCCGGCGGGGCAGGTGCGAAAAAGCATGTTGATTGGACGTTAGATATCATTGATCAAATATGTCAAGAACATACTATTTCGGCTAAAGTAGCGGTTATCTGGGGGGATATACCGAACGACAGGGTGATGATGGCTAATGATTTGGGAAAAGTTACTCCATTAAGTCCCAATATTAAGCCTTTGACAAATGAAACTATTAGGGAAACTAATGGTATCGTTGCTCAAATGGGGCATGAACCGATACTTGAAGCTTTAGAGAACGGTGCTGATCTCATTGTTTGTGGAAGAGCTTATGATCCTGCTCCTTTTGCTGCTTTAGGGATCTTTCACAAAAAGGATCCTGGTCTAGCCTATCATCTTGGGAAAATCTTAGAATGCGGCGCATTATGTGCGGAACCTGGCACTACCAAGGACTGTATTATGGGAACATTAAAGGATGATTGTTTTACTGTTAAGTCTCTAAATCCGAACAGAAAATGTACGTCAATTAGCGTTGCTGCTCATACGTTTTATGAGAAAGAGCATCCTTATATTCTTCATGGTCCTGGTTTTACCTTGAATTTAAAGAATTGTCGTTATAAAGAGTATGATGGAGTGGTTGAAGTGTCGAACAGTCAATACATTCCAACTAAACCCTATTTAATTAAGCTTGAGGGAGCAAGGCAAGCGGCATATCGGACGGTTGTTATTGCCGGGATAAGGGATCCTATTTTGATTAATCATATAGAAGGAATAGAAAAGGAAGTTAGAGCACAAGTTCAAAGATACTATGATGAAATCCCTATAGAAGACTACAGCATTCGATTTTATAATTATGGAATAAATGCAGTTCTTGGCGAAAAAGAAAAAGAAAGGTTTACGGGCCACGAAATTGGTGTTTTACTTGAAGTAACTGGTAATTCGCAAGAAACTGCAAACAGTATTTGTGCAACTGCGCGGTCAACTTTACTGCATTATGGATTGGAAAACAGAAAATCTACTGCAGGGAACCTTGCCTTTCCATTTGCTCCAAGTGATATTGAATTTGGACCTGTCTATGAATTTTCCGTTTATCATTTGATGGAAGTGGATGTAAGCCCTTTCAAGATTGAGTACAGACAGGTGAACAAATGAGAACTTTATATGAGCTTGCTAAAGTTTTAAGAAGCAAAAATTCAGGTCCGTTTGAACTCACTCTGGATATTTTATTTGACAGCATCGAGAATTATCAGTTGGTAAAGGATTCAGGAAAGATCTCAGTGAAAGCAATTTGTGATTTGTATAATCTATCAAAGGAGGAAGTCAGACATTTAGTTTTTTATGATCAGGCGTTAGGAGTGAAAATTACGATTTTACGAGATATCCCTTCCGGCTCCATTGGGGATCGAGATGTATACGGAGCACAGCAGCATGCACCATTGATGAATATTCGCTTTTGAAAAAAGTGAAAGATTAACGACCAGATAGATAAAGGGGAGCACTTCTTATGAGAGAAAAGCGGTTATGGTTTCAGATAAAAAGAGATTGGGTCTTATACGCTATGTTGCTGCCAGCGTTACTGTACTTTTCTATTTTCCATGTGATTCCTCTAATTGGTATGAAGCTGGCTTTTCAAGATTATCGGATAATCGGCGACAACGTATGGGTGGGACTGAAACATTTTAACGTGTTATTTAGTTCTCCAGCTTTTTTAGACGTTTTAAAAAATACGATTATTATTAGTTCCATGAAAGTGATTTTTTTCTTCCCAGTTCCAATTATTCTTTCACTTATTATTAACGAGGTGAGAAACGGTCCTTTTCGAAAATATGTTCAATCAGTCATCTATTTACCTCATTTTCTATCATGGGTGGTCATTACTGGTGTATGGATTAGTTTACTAAGCCCGGTGGATGGCGGAATTAATGTCATTCGGAATTTCTTTCAATTACCTTCTTTAGATTATATGACAAGTAAAGACCATATTCGATGGGTATTGGTAATCTCAGAAACTTGGCGTAGTGCCGGATGGGATTCCATCATCTATTTGGCGGCCATTATGAAAATAAGTCCTGGTTTATATGAAGCGGCTAAAATGGATGGGGCGACGAGTCTTCAGCAAATGCGATATATCACCATACCTGAACTATTAAGTACGGTGGTAACCGTGTTTATACTTAACCTAGGCTTTTTTATGAATGCAGGTTTTGACCAAGTTTTTAATATGATTAATGACTCAGTCATCAGTGTAATCGACATTCTTGATACGTACGTATACCGAATTGGAATCTTGAATGGTCAATATGCCTATGCAACAGCAGCTAGTTTGTTCAAAGGCGTTATTGGGGTTGTTTTAATTCTCAGTACTCATTTTATCTCGAAAAAAGTTAGCGGAAAAGGGGTGTGGTGATAATGAGAATGCTGAAAAAACTAACTTGGACGACAGCTATTATCTACGGAATTCTCTTTCTCATTTCACTATCTATCCTTATTCCAATCTTAAATCTACTAGCCATGTCATTTTCAGATCCTTTAAGAGTTCATGAGTTGAAGGGGCTGGATATATTTCCAAAAGGATTTTCATTAATCAATTACGAAGTGTTATTTTCAAATCCACTGATTGTCAGAAGTATTTTTAACAGTTTGTTCATCACTGCTGCTGGTACGGCGTTAAATCTATTTTTAACCGCGATGGCTGCCTATGTATTAGCAAGGACGAACTTTGTGGGGAAACGCTTAGTGATTATTTTTTTAATTGTCATCATGGTCTTTGAACCAGGCTTAATTCCCGAATATCTGCTAGTTAAGGATCTAGGATTATTGGATTCCTATTTATCACTTATTTTATACAAAGCAATCAATGTTTTTTACTTATTTATTTTAATGAGATTTTTTGAGGATGTCCCGGATAGTATTTTGGAAGCGGCAAGAATAGATGGTGCAGGTCATTTTAAAATTTTTACAAAAATTATGCTGCCACTGTCGAAGCCCGGTCTAGCTACCTTAGGATTATTTTATGCCATTTATCACTGGAACGAGTATTTTCGAGCAACCATTTATTTAACTGATCCTAATAAATGGCCGCTTCAAGTGGTCCTTAGGCAGTTTGTTGTCGAGCGGGATAATACATCATTACTTGGTGCACAAAATGTTCTCTCTTATGAACAAGTGGCAGCGTTAGACTTTGGTTCCCTTCAGGCTGGGACGATTATCATTTCAATGGTACCATTATTGATATTTTATCCAATCATTCTTAAATATTACGCTAAGGGTGCACTCGAGGGTGGAGTAAAGGATTAATTGTTATACATTACTTTTGCAAGATTAAAAGAGGGGGATTTATTTTGAAAAAATTAGCCTTATTCATGTTCACACTATTATTGATACTTTCGATGGCTGCATGTTCAGATAAAACAGCAAAAGAAAACGAACACGATTCAGGAGGAACTAAAACGATCAGGGTAGTGTACAAAGATGAAGGGCCCTCCAACCCAGTGGCTAAAACCTATTACGCTAACCTAGAAAAGGCTCTGAAAAAGGATGAAAAGTTAGATGTTAAATTTGAACTGGTAGAAATGCCGCAGGGAACCTATTCTGAAAAATTAAATTTGCTGCTTCTCAGCGGAGATATTCCTGATTTAATTTATTTTCAAGGCGGCGATCAGCAAATGGTTGAACAGCAATTATTAGAAGATCTAACACCATATATTGAGAAATCTACTTATATTAAAGAAATATTGGGGACACATAATCTGGAAAGAATGAAGAATTATCCTTATTTATTATGGATTAAGCCATTGGATTCTAAAACTCCCGTTATCCGGAAAGATTGGCTGGAGCAGACGGCAAGTTCAAAAGAATTAATGGAAAATCCAACAGTAGATAACTACTATACGTTCTTCAAGGAACTCGTGGCTCAATCGTCTGAAGGCAAGCCTAAATATGCCATTACCACTGCAGGGGATATTGGGGAGCTTGATTATCTATTTGAAATGGCCTTTGGGATTAACCAAACCTGGTTAAAAAATGGCACAGAATATGAATATTCCAAAGTATCAACAAAAGAAAAAGAGAAACTTGCTTTTTACAATAAGTTATATAAGGAAGGTCTGCTTGATCCGCAATATTTAACGAAGCAATGGGATACCAAAGAAAAAGCGTTTTATGATGGTGAAACAGCGGTGATCGTAGGAACGAATGGTAAAGTGGTTGATATTTATAATGGGAAAATGAAACAGGTAAATGGCGATAATGCTGAAGTTTCCGTTCTACCCCCAGCAAAAGGTGAATTTCAAGGATATGCCCCGACTGATATTACCAAAGAATCACGCGGGTTAGCTATTTCATCTCAGTCCAAAAACAAGGATACGGTGTTCAAAATTCTAGATTACCTTGCAAGTCCTAAAGGTCAAATGTTTGATCGAATTGGCTTCGAAGGGGAGCACTACCAAGTAACTGATTCAGGCATCGAACTAAACGAGAAATATTATAATGAGTGGTATGCACGATACTGGGAGCCGGAAGAGTTCACAACTGAAAAGCCGCTGAAAACCCCATTATTAAGTGAACCTGCTGAAAAATCTAGAGAACTTGCGAACGAATTTTACAGTGAGGATAATCTTTTTCTTATTCCAGAGGAACTCGTGTCTAAATGGGACGCGATGGAAAATCTCTACAAAGAATATGCCACGGATATTATTACAGGTAAACAGCCGATTGGGAATTTCGATAAGTTTGTCAGTGAGTGGAAGAAGGCAGGCGGCGATGAAGTAACTGAGTATGCGAATAAAAATATAAAATAAAGGAGTTCTATGGATGCCCTCATTTCAGGAAAAAGTCAGCGGGGTGATTTATTCAACCGCGCTTGGCGATGCATTAGGTGCTCCTATTGAAAAGTTAAGTTACCAGGAGATTAAAGACCGATATGGCCGTGTGGAATCACTTAAGACAGAGTGGTATAAAACAAATACCCAGGAGACAATGGGGAAGAAGCGCGGAAATGGAATTACAACAGATGATACCCTATTGACAATCGTTTTAATAAACCTTTTTATAAAGGAAAAAAGGCACCTAGATGCATATGATATGGGGAATGGTTTTGTTAAGAGGATAGCCTTTGAACCGACCTATATTCCTGAGTTCGATAAAAAAGCGATGATTATCGATCGGTTGTTTTATCCTGAAAAATATATCTTTATCCGTCATGTCCTGGCTAATTGTGAACCAAGAGAAGGCGGACTTGGCAATATGGTTAATTGCGGTGCCGCTATGTATATTGCCCCATTCGGTATTGTGAATGCAGGAAATCCGAAAGCCGCCTATGATGAAGCAATATTATTTGCGATGGGACATCAAAACAGCTATGGATTAGAAGCAGCCGGTGTGTTAGCGGCATGCGTAGCTAAGGCATTTGAGCCTGATGTGACAGTCGATGATATTATTGAAACCGCTCTTATGCTGGCGAAGGATGGTACCAGGAAGGCCGTTGAAGAGCTGACGGGTGCAGCAAGAGAACTCAAAGCTCGTGCAGCTGGCATGGATGAAGTAATGGAAGTGTTCAAAGGTATTCTTGCTGTCTATTCGCCTATGAAGGATGATGTTAAACGTACCAGTGAGAAGCTGGGTATCCCTGCGAACCACTATACACCCAGCAGATTATTTTCTATTGAAGAACTGCCAATTGCACTTGCCTTTATTGTATTAAATAACGGGGAGTACTACCAATCCATCTACGATGGGGTGAATTCAGGAAGAGATACTGATTCAATCGGTGTCATGATTGGGGTTATCCTTGGGGCAATGTACGGAGATTCAGTAATAAAGAAAACTGATAAACAGCTGCTTGAAACGATAAACAAAACGAATTACAAAGAGGTAGCTGAGCAATTTGCTTCTGTCGCTGAAAGCATAATTAAGAAAGACATTTTAATGAATGAAAAAAGAAGAAAACTGTTTTAAGGCTGCTGCAGATGTGCACAGGAGGGATTTTATGATTCCTGAGAGATATTTAGAAAAGTTATATGCGGGTGTACTGGGTATGAACAGCGGAATTAGACTAGGTGCCCCTCTTGAACCATTAGAGTGGACGGCAGAAAGAATCCAACAGGTGCACGGCGATATAAAAGGCTATGTAAAAGACTATAAGACGTTTTCAGCAGATGATGATGCAAATGGTCCGATTTTTTTTATCAGATCATTATATGACGAAGCGAAGGGTAGGGAGATCGAGGCGGAGGATGTAGGGAAGACCTGGATGAATTATTGCCGTGAAGGAATCGGAATGATTTGGTGGGGCGGAGAAGATATAAGTACAGAGCATCGAGCGTTCACAAACCTTCAGAAAGGGATTAAAGCTCCGCAGTCTGGTTCGGCCAAGGTGAATGGTGTGGTCATGGCTGAACAAATTGGCGGACAAATTTTTATTGACAGCTGGGGGTTAATCTTTCCTACTGCTATAGAAAAAGCGGCACATTATGCTGAAGTTGCCGCAAGTGTTTCACATGATTTGAATGGTCTATATGGAGCGAGATTTATGGCAGCCTGTATTTCCAACGCTTTCTCCGCCCAGTCTATAAAAGAAGTTCTTCAAACCGGATTAAGTATGATTCCAAGTGATTCGACTTATGCGAAAATGGTTAGAGCAGTGATCAGCTTTCACCACAAAAACCCGGCTAATTTCCGGCTATGCCGTCAATATTTAGAAGAGTTCTGGGGGTATGATAAATACCCTGGAATATGTCATATTATCCCGAATGCGGCGGTATGTGTGTTAGCGCTCCTATATGGAGAAGGAGATTTTTCAAAGACGATAGAAATAGCAGTAATGTGCGGGTGGGATACGGATTGTAATGCGGGAACGGTTGGAACGATAACAGGGGTCCTAACCGGTCTTGAAGGAATCCCGGAGCATTATCGAAAACCTATTAATGATTCTATTGTTGCTTCAAGTGTTTCTGGCTATTTAAATATTGTTGACCTGCCGACATTTACACAGGAATTGGCGTTGCTGGGTTACCAAATGGCAGGCATAGAACCACCAGAAGAAGTGAAAGAATCGATTAAGCAGGGTGATGTCTTTTTTAATTTTCACTTACCAGGTTCGACGCATGGGTTTAAAACAGATAATCCCTTTAAAGCGTTTCTTCGTCATAATAAACAAGTCGGCGAAGGATCCTTAGAAGTGATTTTCGATAGAATGGTTGAAGGTGATGTGAGTAAGGTATTTTATAAACCTTTTTATCGCAGACAGGACTTCAATGATGAAAAATATAAACCAACATTTGCACCTAAAGCCTATTCAGGTCAAACGGTTTCCGTAGACTTTTTCTTAGATCAATGGCAAGGTGCAGGACTTGTTGTTACCCCGTATGTACGGATCACGGATAATCAAGAATGTTTGTACCTAACCAAATGTGAACTGAATAATCAAACTTGGAATCATGTTGATTTTCGTATTCCAGATACAGACGGCTCGTTAATTGATGAAGTGGGGTATAGAATTGAAAGTTCTTCAACTCTTACCTGTCGAGCGATAGGGGCCCTATATGTGGATAACTTTCATATAACAGGTCAGGTAGATTATTCGATTGCTTTTTCGAAGCAATTCGAGGAATTTGGTTCCTTGACTCCATTTGCACATAACAAGGGGAAATGGAAATTGGATGGACAGACGATGAAGTACTCTGCTTCTGAAGACTGCTCCAGTTATACAGGTAACTACTATACGAAAGATGCAGTTATTGAAGCAGTAATTACGCCTATAGTGGGTATAAGTCATAAACTGATTTTTAGAGCTGAGGGCATCCAGCGTCAATATTTAATTGGATTTGATGGCAGTAACCAGGTTTCATTTATAAAAAAGGATTTTGGGTATGAACGGTTAATTACTGTCCCCTTTGAATGGAAGCATCATCAAGCCTATGTATATAAGGTTGAATACCATGAAAATAAAATCTGCTTTTATATCGATGAAGAGAAACTAATTGAACACAATGATTCAAGGTTTTCGAAAGGAATGTTCGGATTTGGCTGTCTCGAAAAAGGAGAAGCAGTGATTTCTTCATTCAAAATTAAAGAAGTGGGGTAAGGTTGGATATGGAAATGAGGCAGAGATAACTCTGTCTTATTTCTTAGAAACGATAAAGGAGTTGCCAAATTTGAGTAAAAAAATTGGGTTTGCTTTTTTGATTGTCATGATCATCATTTCTGCCATCTTTACTTCTGATTTTACCGTTTACGCAAAAGACCACGGAAAAAGCATGACTGTGGTAAATAAACTAACTTCGTCTCAACTTAGGCATGATTCTACTCAAAATAATGATCAGCTTACTTATAAAGTCTATCTTCCGAAAGGATACGACACGAACCGTAAAAAAGCCTACCCGGTTATCTATTTACTACATGGAAGCAATGGCAATGAAAACAGTTATGATGATTTTTGGAAAACGCTTGATAAGATGATTCAAAAAAAGACAATAGAACCAGTGATTGCAATCGTTCCTTCAACGGGTAACAGCTATTGGGTGGACTCAGAGAAATATGGTCACTATGAATCTGCTGTCATTAAAGACCTCATTCCAACTATAGATAAAAAATACCATACAATCGCAAACCGTTCAGGAAGATTTCTTACGGGATATTCTATGGGCGGGTATGGGGCGCTCAGGTATTCCTTGGTTTATCCAGAACTCTTTTCAGGTACCGTTTTATTAAGCCCTGCTATTCAACAACAAGAACCTCCAGAAACATCAGGAGCAGTACAAAGAGGGAGCTTTGGAGACCCATTTGACTTGAACCTATGGAATGCCAAAAATTATCCAACTGCGATTGATTCATATATTTTACAGTCATATAGGGTCTCTATCTATATTGCAACTGGTGATGATGATTGGAATCATCTGAGTGAAAAAGAAGAATTACCATCCGATGCAGCTAAATATAATTTAGAAGTTCAAGCCATCCAACTTTATCAGGAGCTACATCGGAAAAATCTCTTTCAAGTAGATTTTCCGAAATGGGGAGATGTCCCATCAAACCCAGCGGAACTTCGAATCATGAATGGCGGACATGGAAAAGAGGTATGGCTTCAAGGTTTTGAAGAAGGAGTAAAGTATTTATTCGACAAAAAAGAAAGAAAGTCTTATTCTCCAGCTTACGATCTAAAACAATATCAGTCTAAAAAGAAAGGGAAGGTTACGACAGAAACATTTACAGCATCAAGTCTTGTTAACGACTCTACTCCAGGGCTGGACCAATTAACGTATAACAGGTACCTGCCTCCAGGATATAATAAGAAAAATAAGTATCCAGTGGTTTACTTGCTGCACGGAAGCACTGGAAATGAAGAAAGCTGGAATTCATTTTGGCCAATCATTGATAAAATGATAGAACAGAAGAAGACGCGTCCATTTATTGCGATTGCGCCGATAACTGGGAATAGCTATTGGGTCAATTCACGTAAATATGGAGCAGTTGAGTCAGCCATTATCAACGACCTAATCCCTAAAATTGACAAGGAACATAGTACGATAGCATCTAGGGGAGGTAGAGGTTTAATCGGTTTTTCTATGGGCGGGTATGGAGCCTTACGTTATTCGCTCAATTACCCTGACTTGTTTGCTGGTACGACTTTACTTAGCCCTGCCATTCAAGATAAGGATGCCCCAGCTACTTCGGGTGCTGTAGAAAGAGGATCATTTGGAGAGCCCTTTGATTCGAAAATCTGGGACGAACTAAATTACCCAGCAGCACTAAAAAAATATAGTAAACAACCCAATCAGGTTCCCATGTATATCGTAACTGGAGATGATGATTGGAACCATTTAAGCGAGCAAGAAGATTTACCGAAGGATGCAAACAAATATAATATGGAAGTGCAGGCAGTCAATCTATATCAAGCTCTTCACCGCTCAAACCTTTACAATAAAGACTTTGAAAAGTGGGCAGATGTTCCGGGGAGTCCAGCAGAATTACGAATTTTAAATGGAGGACATGGGATGTCAGTTTGGGCAGAGGGGTTTGAGAAGGGGTTACAATATATGTTTACTAATGGCTTAGGAAAAACCAATTAAGAAAAATAACAGCCTTGACTTCCTCTCTTAAACCGTTTTTGATTAACTAAAGGGGGAAAGAGATGTGCATAGCCTAACCATCATAGACAGCATTAAAACAGAATACAATACTTTATTTGTGAAAATAAAGGGATATGATTCGAACGGCAACCGACCCTTCGAAGGAGAAGTGAAATTTATCGGAGGAAGACCATACGGGGATTTACTTCATCACAAGAGATCAAGCTTATCACCAGAGTGCCGGGAATATGTGATCGAAAAATTAATGAGTAAATATTTACGAGAAGAATTTTAAAAAGAGTAGGCATTAGAAAAGGTTAGAACTTCTTATGTCTACTCTTTTTAATTTATAGAGAAATACCTTTTTTAAAATTTTTTAGAACTACTCTCAAATGGGAGAATAAAGAAACCATTATTTACAGATTGTAATGATTATTTAGTAGCAAAAAATAAATAGAGTATATAAGGTATATATGGATAAATAGACCTGTTTTCTACTGATGGAAGGAATAATTAAAGATAGTAAAATAAGAAAAAATAACTAAATTATATTTTCAGAATAATTGTAGTCGACATTAACCGACAGGATATGTTATTATATGTTTGAAAGATCGTAATTCTATTGCTGGAATTGCTTTCTTTTTGTTCATGTGCAGCCTAACTCGCTCAAACGGGTTTGGCTGCATTTTTTTTGGAAAAAAATAAACCCTTTTTAAGGGTTTATTGAAAACTTAGTCTTGTCGTGACCTTGCATACATTTTTGCTGCCCTTTTATCTGCTTTTTTTTCATTAACTACGAGTATCGCGTGGATCACACCAGGTATCCAGAAAAAGATACACAGAATAAAATTGAGTACGGCTTGTACAGGCTTACCTGACAATAAAACAGCAACAGGCGGTAAAAGAATGGCAAGTAAATACATCATTAAATTTTTCCTCCTATCCAATGTAACTAGATCTATCGGGATTGTGTATGCGTCAATTGTATCATAAAGAACTTTGGAAATTAGAGTTTATAAAAATTACCGTAAATAGGAACGTAGCCTCATTTTTTATTTCTTTCATACGTCTAATAACTTAGGTATTTGGAAATAAATAATTGTAAACGCTTTAAAAATAATGAAGCAAGGGAAATGGTAGACATGAATAATAATAAAAGACAATCTAAAGTTGGTGAAGGAAGTAAAAACCATTCATGTGTTAATTGTAAAAAATCCACAATTACAGCACGATCATTGTATTGTATAGATCACTTTGAAGCATTTTTAGAAACGGACAAAGTAACGGCGGGAAACTAGTTATCCCCATAAAGAAAGCAGCCAGAATGGATGCTGGCTGCTTTTTCTAGATGAATGGAAAAGAAAACCTCAATTTCTTACTGAAATTGGGTTTTTTCTTGTGGGAATTTCTTGGTCATTGGATGCGAATCGCGTTAAAATCACTTATTCAGAAATGACATTTACAATTAATGTATATTTCCATTTCAATTGGCTTGCCATTTTTATCGGGCACGGTCCTTTCCATTTTTGCATTGATTCTTTTTCAGAATTATCATGCCCGGGCTAATCGAATCGAAGCTCCCCATAATTGTTGAAGCGCAAAAAATCCCCCATCTATAGAATGGGGGATTTTTTGCGAAAAATGCACAAGATCATCCTTGAATCAGATTGAGAAATTTACGTGTGCGCGCTTCTTTCGGACTGGTGAAAATTTGGTCGGGTGTTCCCCGTTCCATTATTTTTCCTTCATCCATGAAGATGACCTCGTCGGCGACCTCGCGAGCGAAACGCATTTCATGAGTAACAACGATCATTGTCATGCCTTCTTCTTTTGCCAAGTCTTTCATTACCTTCAGCACGTCTCCAACTAATTCAGGATCCAGGGCAGAGGTGGGTTCGTCGAACAGCATGACCTTCGGCTCCATGGCCAGGGCCCTTGCAATGCCGACACGCTGCTGCTGTCCGCCGGACAATTGAAAAGGGTAAAAATCGATTTTTTCACCTAATCCAACCTTTGTCAGCAGAGCTGTCGCCGTTTCTTTCGCTTGATGTTTCGCTATATTCTTCACAATGATAGGACCTTCCATTACATTTTCCAGGGCCGTTTTGTGAGGGAAGAGATTATAGCTTTGGAATACCATCCCTGTCAAACTGCGGAAAGAGGTAATCGATTTTTTCTTGACCGGCTTATTGAAGTCCATCACCGTTTGATCGATCTCGATCGTCCCGTCCGTAGGCACCTCAAGGAGATTCAAACACCGAAGAAAGGTTGTTTTACCTGAACCAGAAGGCCCGATCAGTACGATGACTTTCCCTTGCTCCACTTCCAAATCGATGCCCCTTAATACATCAAGGTCACCAAACGATTTATGAAGATTCTTAATGTTGATCATGTTAAAATCCCCTTTAACTGCTGTGGTTCTCATTTTGCTACATAGCGATTAAGCTTGTTCTCGATACTTCCTTGAATGAAAGATAAAATCGTACACAAAATCCAATATAGGGCAGCGGCTTCGATGTAGAGTAATAGAAATTCATAGTTTTTTGCAGCGATCTCTTGTGCTTTGCGGAATAATTCCGTTACAAGGATCAGTGATGCAAGCGATGTATCCTTTAAAAGGCTGATGAACGTATTTGAAAGCGGGGGAATGGATACACGAGCCGCTTGCGGCAAGATGATACGTTTCAAAGCTTGGGTATATGTCATTCCAATTGAATAGCCCGCCTCCCATTGCCCTTTTGGTATCGATAAAATAGATGCACGGATAATTTCCGAAGCGTATGCTCCAACGCTTAGTGAGAATCCGATGATAGCCGATATAAAAGGACTGATGGTGACGCCTAGGTTCGGCAGCCCATAAAAGATAATGAATAATTGCACAAGTAATGGTGTCCCACGGATGATTGACACATATACTCGTGCAATTATTTGAAATATTTTAATGGAAGATAATCGAGCCAACGCTGTAAGAACTGCGAGAATAAGACCAAGAACGAATGTAATCAAAGTTAGTGGAATTGTATTTTTAATAGCTCCCTCTATCATTGGATAGAGGGAGGTTTGCGCGATGGAAACAAGGTGGTTCATACGCTCAGGGTCGTTGAAAATATTACTTAGGAGAAACATCTTCACCGAACCATTTATCTGAAATCTTAGCGTACGTGCCGTCGTCTTTCATCGCTTTTAATGCTTTGTTTACTTCATCCACTAATTTGCCGCTGTCTTTTCTGAACATTAAACCACTTGCAGCTCCGTTTTCTTCCTCATCGGCCACTTTAATTGGCGCATCTGGATGCTGCTTTTTATAATCAAGGAACGACAATTTGTCATTGATCGTGGCATCCACCCGTTTGGAACCAATAAGCTGAACACTTTGGGAGAACCCTTCGATGCCGGTAACTTTAGCTCCATGGGATTCGGCCAGGTCATTGTAGTTGCTCGTTAAGGATTGTGCCGAAGTTTTACCTTTTAGGTCATGGAATGATTTAATATCATTATTATCCTTGTGTACAAGCAGTACGGCACCTGATTGAATATAGGCATCCGAGAAATCATATTTCTTTTGACGGTCTTCATTAATGCCCACTTGGTTTGCGATCATATCAAAACGTTTCGCATCCAACCCTGCAAACATGCCGTCCCATTGCGTTTCCTTGAATTCAGCTTTCACTCCAAGGCGTTTTGCCACTTCTTTAGCAATTTCAACGTCGAAGCCCGTTAATTTGTCCGAATCATCGTGAAATGTGAAAGGCGGATATGTACCTTCAGTTCCGACTGTTAATACGCCATCTTTTTTGACTTTATCGTATAGATTTTCTTGTGAAGAAGATTTATTGTCGGTATTGTTTGCCTCGTTTTTTGTATTTGAACCACAAGCGCTAAGTACAACCGTGAAAGCTAACAATAGGGATAAAAGTGCAACTATTTTTTTCATTTCGGTAGACCTCCTAGTAATCTGATAGGGATTGATACTTTGTGATCCTATACAAGAAAAGGAAAAAAGTCAATGAAAATAACTTATATCATTAGTGTGAATGAATCTTGATGAATTATACGGATTTTCACGCATTGAACCGAATACGATTGGGGAAGAAATGTTGCGTCGGCTACTAACATCATTTAATCATTTTATATTGCAGCTGCGATGCAGGTGCCTTTTTTTGTATTTCAGAAAGGTTGTCGACACATAGGGAAGTATTGGATGTGGGATATTATAAGAATCTAGTTTATGTAATTGGATGATTTACATAAACTAGATTCTTCCTGTATAGAAGTAGATGGAAATTCTGAAAAATCTCCATAAAAAAAGAGCGTATAAGCTCTTTTAATGAATGGTTCTATATAAGCCGATTACTTTACCGAGCAGAGTGACATTGCGAAGAATAATCGGTTCCATACTCGAGTTTTCCGGCTGTAAGCGAATATAGTCTTTTTCTTTGAAGAATCGTTTAACAGTTGCCTCATTTTCTTCGGTCATAGCAACGACAATATCTCCATTGTTTGCAGAACTTTGTTGTCTAACGATGACATAATCACCATCATGAATACCAGCTTCAATCATACTTTCCCCCATGATTTCTAGCATAAACACTTGATCATCATGCGCTACCATTGATTCTGGCAATGGAAAATATTCTTCAATGTTTTCAATGGCTGTAATAGGCATACCCGCAGTTACTTTACCAAGTAAAGGAACATTAATAACGTTGCTTTTAGGTATATTATTCATTTCTTCTTGACCGAGTATTTCTATGGCACGGGGCTTAGTTGGATCTCTTCGGATTAAGCCTTTACTTTCAAGACGGGAAAGATGACCATGAACCGTGGAGCTGGATGCTAAGCCGACAGCTTCTCCGATTTCTCTGACAGACGGCGGATATCCCTTGGAACGGACTTCATCTTTAATGAAATTTAAGATGTCTTGTTGGCGCTTTGATAGTTTAGTCATTTTGGCACCTCATTTGCTAATTTTTCTTACTATGATTATATCATGGCAAAATTAAAGATACAAACATAAGTTCTAATATTGCTTGACTAGAAACAAATGTTCGGTTTATAATCAAAGTAGATTAAACGAACAAACATTCGCTTTTGGAGGGATTCTCATGAAATCTTTATTTAAAAATTACACTTACACATTAATGCTGGCAGGAATGGTAGCAATTATTTCATTATTATTTTCCTTTAATATAAATCCGGAAAAATTGGATGGATATCTTTCTGTGACGTTAAAAGAAAACGATAACGTGACGACAATTGTTGATCAATACAATACTGGGGAATTGACAAAGCTGCAATTCATTGATTGGATAGAAGAGAATAATAGCGTTTATGCAAATACACTGGAACCGGGAGATACGATTGTGATTCCCGTATTGCAAAATCACAAGGTCATAAATGTGGCAAGCCGTGATTAAAATGAAATTTTTATATAAAAGAGGTTGGATGTCAGCATGAAAGCAGTTATTTATTGTCGGGTGAGCACAGAGAAAGAAAGCCAAGAAACCTCCCTGGCAAGGCAAGAAGAAGAGTTAGTCAAGATGGCTTCAAAATGGAATTTTGAAATAGCGGCCATTATTAAAGAACAGGCAAGCGGCTATGACTTAGATCGGGATGGGATTTTTGAAATGCTCGATCTATTTAAAGCTAAAGAAGCCGATACGCTGTTAATCCAGGATGAGACTCGGTTAGGCCGTGGAAATGCGAAAATAGCGCTGTTTCATGTTATAAATAAAGAATCAGTCAAAATTTTTTCGATGGCTCATGATGGGGAAATGGAATTGTCCGACTCGGATGCTATGGTCATTAAAATTGTAGGAATTGTTGAAGAATATCAAAGGAAGTTACATAATTTAAAAATTAAGCGCGGGATGCTGAGGGCGGTTGAAAAGGGGTATCGTCCACAGAAAAACCTTAGTAATAGAGGGAATATCGGCGGCCGAGAACGTAAAGAAGTACCAGTCGAAGAAATTGCCAAGCTTCGTGCAAATGGTCTGACTTTTGAAGAAATAGCGGCGACACTGCGTGGATTTGGACATAAGGTTTCTAAGGCAACGGTACATCGACGATTTTTAGAATTTGAAAAGCAGAAAGTAACCGAATCGGAATCGTAGAACTTGTATTTTTATGTTTCTTTATATAACATGGCAGTATCATTTATATAATAAAGGAGTACAATCATGTTATCAAAAGATAAAATGGCAAGGATTAATGAACTTTCAAGAAAGTCTAAAGATGCTGGTCTAACACAAGAAGAAGCAAAAGAGCAGACACAACTTAGAGGGGAATACCTTCAGACGTTTAGAAAGTCAATGGCAGATACCTTGGAGAATGTCACTGTTGTTGATCCTGAAGGTAATGACGTTACCCCAGAAAAATTAAAAATGATAAAAGAAAATAAAAATAAACTTCATTAATCTACTGATTTTACCTGTTACTAAATTTAAGGGATAGAATTAAATCAGCTGTAAAGGGATTACATTTTGAATGTAATTCTTTTTTTAGTTCATTCTATACTAGAATAAGTTTTTGAGAAGACGTACCGGAAGATATAATTCTTCATCAATTATTCACAATCCCCTTTTAGATCAAGGTAATATAGTTGTTTTTATTTAGTTTGCACTATAATATAAAGAGGAATATGAGAAAGAAAGGATGTTTACTTATGTCTAATTCTATAAATACACTTTCAATTAACACAATCCGTACACTTTCTATTGATGCTATTGAAAAAGCTAATTCTGGTCATCCAGGGATGCCGATGGGCGCCGCACCAATGGCATATACACTATGGACCCAATTTATGAACCATAATCCGAAAAACCCAAAGTGGTTTAACCGCGATCGCTTTGTATTGTCTGCTGGTCATGGTTCTATGCTTTTATACAGTCTATTACACCTAGCTGGATATGGTTTAACAATTGATGATTTAAAAAGTTTCCGCCAATGGGACAGCTTAACACCTGGACATCCTGAATTTGGTCACACAGCTGGTGTTGATGCAACAACAGGACCACTTGGTCAAGGGATTGCAATGGCAGTTGGTATGGCAATGGCAGAACGTCATTTGGCTGCTACTTATAATCGTGACTCATACAATGTTGTTGATCACTATACATATGGTATTTGTGGAGATGGCGATTTAATGGAAGGTGTTTCTGCTGAAGCAGCTTCACTCGCTGCTCACTTGAAATTAGGCCGTCTGGTAGTTCTATATGATTCAAATGATATTTCGTTAGATGGAGATCTGAATAAGTCTTTCAGTGAATCAGTTGAAGACCGGTTTAAAGCTTATGGCTGGCAATACCTGCGTGTTGAGGATGGCAATGATCTAACTGCGATTGCTGAAGCGCTAGAAGCCTCTAAAACAGATGAAACGCGTCCAACTCTTATTGAAGTGAAGACTGTAATTGGTTATGGTTCGCCAAACCGTTCTGGTAAATCAGCAGTTCATGGCGCACCGCTTGGTTCTGATGAATTGAAACTAACAAAAGATGCTTACAAATGGACATTTGAAAAAGATTTCCATGTACCAGAAGAAGTTTATGAACACTTCCAAAAGGCTTGTGTTGAAGCTGGAAGTAATAAAGAAACAGAGTGGAATACACTTTTCAGTGAATACAAAACGGCTTATCCAGAACTTGCTCAGCAATTAGAGGGAGCCATTAACAACGAACTTCCTGAAGGTTGGGATAAAGATATTCCAGTTTATGAAGAAGGAAAAAGTCTTGCATCTCGTGCTTCAAGCGGAGAAGTGTTAAATGGCATTTCAAAAAATCTTCCTAGTTTGTTCGGGGGGTCAGCTGACTTAGCTGGTTCAAATAATACGATGATCAAAGGTGCGGAAGACTTTACTCCTGCTGACTATTCTGGCCGTAATATCTGGTTTGGTGTTCGGGAATTTGCCATGGGTGCAGCTCTAAACGGAATGATGCTTCACGGAGGCGTGCATGCTTTTGGCGGAACGTTCTTCGTATTCTCAGACTACCTGCGTCCAGCTATTCGTCTTGCAGCCATTATGAAATTACCTGTAACGTATGTATTTACTCATGACAGTGTTGCAGTTGGTGAAGATGGTCCTACCCATGAGCCAGTTGAACAATTAGCAGCATTACGTGCTATGCCGGATTTAGGTGTTATTCGTCCAGCAGATGGTAATGAAGTAGCAGCAGCATGGAGAACAGCTATTGAGTCATCTGATCGTCCTACAGCGCTTATCCTTACTCGTCAAAACCTTCCAACACTTAAAAATACGGCTGAATTGGCGTATGAGGGTGTAAGAAAAGGTGGTTACATCGTATCTGCTTCTAAAAAAGAACAAGCTGATGTACTTTTAATCGCTACTGGTTCTGAAGTTAATCTTGCTGTTTCCGCACAAGCAAAATTAGCAGAAGAAAATATTGATGCAGCTGTTATCAGTATGCCGTCTTGGGATCGTTTTGAAGATCAGTCTAAAGAATACAAACAAAGTGTTATAAACCCAGCTGTTAAAAAACGTCTAGGTATTGAAATGGCTTCACCATTCGGATGGGATCGTTATACAGGAGATGAAGGTGAAATTCTTGCCATTAACCGTTTTGGTGCTTCTGCTCCAGGGAATAAAATTATGGAAGAATTTGGTTTCACTGTTGATAATGTAGTCTCACGCGTGAAAGCACTCGTTCAAGAATAAGTAAAAATATGGCTGACACCTTTATGGTGTCAGCTTTTATAATATAAAATGATTATTCGACAAAAATAGTAAGGGTTTCCTCCATGATTCAACATACCTTTTCATGACATGCTTATATAATAGTAAAAAGGAATGCAGGGAGGCAATTTTATGAGAAATTATCAGATCTATCTGATTGAAGATGAATTCGCCATGCATTATTACGGCAGAGAAAAATTGTTTTTCAATTTGTTTTTGGAATATATTAAATCAAATGGTTACCATAAAAGTATCTTGCAAAAACAAATCGAATACGTGACGAGAGACATACCATTTAGTAAATTGTCTAAGGCACTTTCTGAGAGAAGGAATCCGACGCATGATCATGTATCTGAAAATGAGGTGTATTATACCGAAACTAAAAATGGGACAAGTAAAGCAGCACTAGTAATCGGTAAAGATTATCTGCATTTAAAATCTGAAGGAACCTACGAAGCGGAAACTGAATTTTTTGAAAGTATTCGAAAATGTGAATCTGGGTTTTTAGCGTTAGATTTTGAAAACAAGCATTTTGGGTGGCTAAAACCCGTCAAAGAAAGAAAATTTGTCTAAAGATAGGGCATATTGGCTTGAAGTATTGTATAATAATCTTTGGTCTAGTACACTGTTTATAGACAACATGAAGGAGGAAAGATAGTATGTGGGTATACATTCTAGTTGGTGTCCTGGCATTACTTGCTGGGTTAGCACTCGGATTTTTCATAGCTCGTAAATACATGATGGACTATTTGAAAAAAAATCCGCCGATTAACGAACAAATGTTAAAAATGATGATGATGCAAATGGGAATGAAACCGTCCCAGAAGAAAATTAACCAAATGATGAGCGCTATGAGCAAACAGCAAACGAAATAAAACCTTACATAATAAGGTTTTGTTGAGATATGCCAGTTACTTTTAGTAAATATGAGATAATTAGAAACAGATAAAACCTTGAAGAGTGATTTTTTATCAAGTATTTATCCTATCTTAATCTTTCATCTTTTCAATCCGGAACCTCTTTCTCTGAAGTGGAAACTAAACCAGAGAAGGGGGTTCTTTTGTTGTTTGAAGATGTATTAGAGGCTTGGTGCCATTGCCGAGAAAAAGGTTTTACTTCTAAAAACATGATAAACAAGTGGAATAAATATAAGCAGTTAAAGATCAGGTAAAAACGGATACAGTATAGCCAAAATGAATCTTTTGGTGAAGCTATACTTATTTTGGTTCTCAAAACGTGGTCACTGCTAGACATTTCATACGAAAAAATAAACGCTATCCAAAACGGATAGCGTTTATTAGTTATTGGAGTCTTCTCTATGAAATGTAATTTTGTCACCGTCAACAAGCAAAACGAGTGTTTTACCATCTTCAGCGATATCGATAAACTTCATTCTAATAAATACCTTTATCTGCTTCTAATTATCTCATGTATGCTAAAAGCACTGGCACTATTTCTATTCCTAGATGCTATACAAAAGAATATAACAAAAAGAAGAGCACATGAAAAGATGGATGTGGTTGATGTTATCTTTCAGCCTTTTAGCGGATGTGGAGAAAAGGAAATACATGAACAAATTACATTACCAGAGGGCGTTGCAGGTGTAGAATGGCTACAAGATGATGGACGCGATTATAAATTTTATTTAGGCAAAGATGGTACGGTTTCTTATTATAGTCCATCTTGAGGACTAGCAAATAAGAATGGTAAATTATTTCGTATAAAACTTCTTTTGCTAAAACAAAGATTCCAGCTACTAAAATAGGCAGTCTCTTGTTCAGAAAGAAATTCAATTACATAGATAACTTGGCTAAATGATTTATTAGACAAGAAAAAAATGTAAAATAGATGAATGTGCGATTATCTTTAGATATAATAGTGTGTGTGTTGTAGTTTTTTGAGAGTATATATTGATTATTATTTTCTGAAATTTCCAACATTAGGAGGAAGGGAAATGTCGGAGCAGTTATTTACCATTCATTTAGACCAAGAACTTGGAACAATTAATCGGAACATTTATGGTCACTTTGCCGAACATTTAGGCAGAGGAATATATGAAGGTATTTGGGTAGGAGAAGATTCCTCTATTCCAAACAAACAGGGAATTCGATTAGATGTTGTTGAAGCTTTAAAGCAAATCAAGATTCCAGTACTTCGCTGGCCGGGTGGATGCTTTGCGGATGAGTATCATTGGAAGGATGGTATTGGACCTCGTAGTGAAAGAAAGAGAATGGTAAATACGCATTGGGGTGGTACAGTTGAAAATAACCATTTCGGTACACATGAATTTATGATGTTGTGCGAAATGCTTGATTGTGAACCTTATATTTGTGGAAATGTGGGAAGTGGAACTATTCAAGAAATGTCAGAATGGGTGGAATATATGACATTTGAAGGCGAATCCTCTATGGCTGATTGGAGAAGGGAAAATGGACGGGATTTACCATGGAACTTAACCTATTTTGGTGTTGGTAATGAGAGCTGGGGATGTGGAGGAAATATGACTCCAGAGTATTATGCTGATTTATACAGGCGTTATCAAACATACGTAAGGAATTATGGTGAAAATAAACTCTATAAGATCGCTGGCGGTGCAAATACATCTGATTATCACTGGACCGAAGTTTTAATGAAAAATGCAGGTGACTTACTTGATGGTCTTAGTCTTCATTATTACACGATCACGGGTGAATCTTGGCATGAGAAAGGTTCTGCAACTAATTTTACTGAAGATGAATGGCAAAATACAATGAAAAAAGCGTTTTTTATGAAAGAGTTAATCTCAAAACACGGGGAAATCATGGATAAATACGATCCTGAGAAGCGAGTAGGCTTAATTATTGATGAATGGGGAACTTGGTTTGATGTAGAAGAGGGGACTAATCCGGGGTTTTTATATCAGCAAAACACAATACGTGACGCCTTAATAACAGCATTACATTTTCATATTTTCCAAGAACAGTGTGAGCGTATACAAATGGCTAATATTGCTCAAACAGTTAATGTACTGCAAGCAATGATTCTTACAGAAGAAGAGAAATTAGTCTTAACACCTACCTACCATGTATTTGAAATGTTTAAAGGGCATCAGGATGGAAAATTGCTTTCCATTGAAAAGAAAGAGGAAGACACTAATGAGATTCCCCAAATCAGTATTTCTGCATCCAAAGGTGAAGCAGGTGAAATAACCATAAGTTTATGTAATTTAGATCTACATGAAGAAACGGTTTGTGGACTGAAGATACCATCATTTGATATACATACTAGTGACATTAAGACTAAAATTTTAAATGCTGATAAAATGAATGCTCATAATACATTTGAAGACCCTAACGTAGTAGTTCCTAGTGAATTAAAAAGCATAAAAATGATTGATAATGCCATAGAAGTCAAATTACCACCTATGTCAGTAGTTGTTCTAACTATCATATAATTTGTTTTTATATATATATCGAAGTTGCCGAATTTTCTTTAGTCCAAAAGGATCAGTAAGTGAGACCAACATCGGGATTACCGGAAGCAGAGGAGGGATTTTCATTCAGATTATACCATTAACCTTAGAATCTAGTTTTGCTGAAGGATCAGTGAATGCGTTCCTTGTGGTCGGAGAAACCGTCACATTGGTCGATACAGGCAATCTGGATGGTTCTTCGTTTGAGCAATTAAAACGTTTGATTGCCCTTGAAGGATATGGCCTCTCAGATTTAGATCACATTATATTAACGCATATGCATATCGACCATTCAGGAGGTGTAGCTCGTATTCAAAACGAGGTATCTATTCCTGTATATGTTCATGAAAAGGCGAGACATGTGATTGAAGGAGGGGAAGAAGAGTTTACTAGAGAGCAAGCTTTTTATCAGGAATTTCTCCATCGAAGCGGGGCTGCCATTACCGAACGCAAAACCCAATCCTATCGGGAATTAAATTGGCAGGAGATTCGGTATGTGAAAGAGAATGAGTATATAAAGATGGGCGGTTCTGATTTTATCGTAGAGTATTTACCAGGGCACAGTCAGACGGATCTTTTATTTTATAATCAGGAAGGGTTGGCACTTGCCGGAGATCTTTTACTTCCAGATATATCTGTAAACGCTTTCATTGAACCTCCAGATCCAGGAACGGCAGAGAAGCCCAAAACCTTGCTTCAATATCGTAAATCACTTAAAAAAATGCATAAGTTGCCGCTAAAAGCAGTCTATCCTGGTCATGGGCATGTAATTACTAATCACAAAGCTTTAGTTGAAAAAAGATTGGCTGAACACGATAAGCGGTGTTCGCGCATATTAGCTGTCCTTGAAGAGGGCGATGCAACAGTATATCAACTTTGTCAGAAAATCTACCCTAAATTAAAAGGCTCTGCGGTGTATTTGGGGTTATCACAAATACAAGGGCATTTAGAATTGCTTGAAGTAAGAGGGAAAACCATTTGTCAGCAAAGAAATGCCATAGATATTTATTCAATACGTACGTAAATTGGAGGGGAAACCATGGATTTTTCATTAACTGATGAACAGAAAATGATTCAGAAAACCGTAAGAAGTTTTGTTAAAAAAGAACTGTTCCCGCTAGAAGCAGAAGTACTGCGTAACGAAAGGGATGGAAAGCCGGGAATTTCTGAGGAGAAAATTGCTGAATTAAGAAGTAAGGCAAAGGATATGGGATTTTGGGGAATTAATACGCCGGAAGAATTTGGCGGAGCTGATTTGGGACCGACAATGACCGCATTAATTATGATGGAGCTGGGGAGAACATTTGTCCCATTTAGTTTTGGCGGTTCTGCCGACAATATTCTTTATTATTGTAATGAACAACAAAAGGAAAACTATCTGCTACCGGTCATAAATGGTGAGAAAAAGTCATGCTTTGCACTTACGGAACCAACAGCTGGTTCTGATGCTGCAAATATTACTATGCGAGCAGTTAAGGATGGAAACGACTGGGTTCTGAATGGTGAAAAGGTGTTTATCACCAATGGAAATGAAGCCGATTTTGCCATGGTGTTTGCGATTACAGATAGTGAAAAGGGCCCTCAAGGCGGGGTAACCTGCTTTTTAGTTGATCGAGAAATGGGCTGGCATTCGGAATATATTCATACGATGGGTGAGTGGGGCCCGGCGTCACTCGTTTTTGATAATGTACGTGTACCAGAAGAAAATATTCTGGGGGAACTAGGCAAAGGCTTTGCACTGGGGATGAAATGGATTGGGCAAGGGCGCTGGATTATTCCGGCAAGAGGATTGGGTGCTGCGGAAAGACTCCTGCAGATGGCCATCGACTATTCACACCAACGGTTCACATTTGGTAAGCCAATTTCAGAACGTCAGGCTATTCAGTGGATGATTGCAGATTCTGCTGTAGAGATTGAAGCCACTCGTTGGCTGGTTCTCCATGCTGCATGGCTTGCTGAAGAGGGGCGTGATAACCGTCATTATTCTTCTATCGCAAAACTATATGGAACAAATATGGCAAATCGTGTAGTCGATCGTGTGCTGCAAATCCACGGAGGTATGGGGTATACGAAAGAATTGCCAATTGAGCGCTGGTACAGAGAAATGCGTGTTTGGCGAATTTTTGAAGGAACAGATGAAATTCAACGTCATATCATTTCCCGGAATTTATTAAAAGGAAATGTCAAAGTAGGGGAATTGATGGCCTAGAGCGTTTCTACTATTCTTAAGGAGGAGATTTTTAATGAATCTAACACAACTTCTTGAAGAAAATATCAAAACCTATGGGGAATATCCGCTGCTTTATGACCGGGACAAACACTATACAAATATTGAGGTTAAAGAACAGGCTATGAAGATTGCAGCGGGGCTTAAAGCTCTAGGTTTAGCTGCAGGTGACCGAGTAATTGTCTGTATGCCTAATTGCCCTGAAGTGCTTTTTTGTTATCAAGGTATTACTCGGGCAGGTGCCATAATCGTTCCGGTTATGTTCACTCTTCACTCGCGGGAAATTCATTTTATTGCTGCTAATTGTGGAGCGAAGGCTGTAATTACTTCCTCCCTAGTTCGGAATAAAATTGAAGAAGGAATGATAGGGTTAAAGGAAAGTCCTATTCTCATTTCAATCGACGAAATGGAAAATGATAAAATCCTGAACTTATTCAAATTAATGAACAAGTCTCATCAGACAACCCTAATGGAATGTGAGCCAAATGAAGAAGAAACGGCCGTAATTCTTTATACGTCAGGAACGACTGGGCAGCCAAAAGGTGTACGCCAGACTCATAAGAATTTGTATTCAAATGCACTTAGTTCGTATAAACATAGTGAATCAGAGCGGGGGACAACCCTTGGAATATTGCCGCTTGCTCATGCATATGGCTTAACACTTTCTAATATAGCCTTTATTGCGGGAAGTTCAATCGTGATTTTCGCTAAATTTGATACTAAAGGGATTTTTGAAGCGATTGAAAAATACAAAGTGCGTTCATTTTCAGCTGTACCTGCAATGATTCATGCGCTTTTAGGTTCACCAGACTCAGAGAATTATAATCTATCTAGTTTTCAATACATTGGTTCCGGATCCGCACCGCTGCCAATCAGCGTAATCCATGCCTTTCAACAGAAATTCAAAGCAGACATTCATGAAGGTTACGGTTTATCGGAAGCCTCAGCTATTGTTACTGCACAGCGCAAGGGAATGGAATACAAACCTGGATCTGTTGGTATACCCATTCCTGGAGTAGAGCTCAAAATTATAGCTGCAAATGGGGCAGAACTTCCGGTTGGCCACGTAGGTGAAGTGGTGGTCCGCGGAGATAATGTTACACCTGGATATTACAACAACCGGGAGGAATCGGAAAAGGCCATTAAGGATGGCTGGCTCCATACAGGAGATCTCGGGAAAATAGATGAAGATGGCTATCTATTCATTGTTGACCGTCAAAAAGATTTAATAATTAGGGGAGGATTTAATATTTATCCCAGGGATCTGGAAGAAATATTAAATCATCATAAAGGGGTTTCCGAAGCAGCGATTATTGGCTTACCTGATGAAAAAATGGGAGAGCAGGTAGTAGCTTGTGTGGTGAAAAATTCAGAAAGTGAATTAACTGAACAAGAATTAATAGCATACTGTCAAGAACACCTTGCTAAAAATAAAACACCTACGAAAATTGTATTTCTAGATGCACTTCCTCGGAATGGCGTTGGTAAAATTTTAAAAAATCACCTGCGTTCATCCCTTAGCGGTAAACAGAGTGTTCCAAATGAAATGTAATCGATTACAAGGATTCAGCAGGATTAAGAATCCTTGTTATCGAATTAGGTAGGATGAATAAATAACATCCATGATGAAGGAGAGAGAAACTATGAATCGTTTTACAGGAAAGTCAGCCATCGTAACTGGAGGAGCTAGAGGGATCGGAGCAGCTATATCTCGGAAGTTTGCCCACGAAGGTGCAGCAGTAGCGGTTTTGGATGTAGATTATGATGGTGCAAGTATGCTGGCACAGGAAATCAAGGATGAGGGTGGAAAGGCGATTGCTTTGAAAGTAAATATTGCAAACGCTGAGGAAGTGGAGACAGCATTTAACAAAGTTGTGGAAGAGTTCGGTAAGCTCGATATACTCGTGAATAATGCTGGGGTTATTCGTGATAATATGCTGTTTAAAATGGAAGAGTCCGATTGGGACACCGTTATGGATGTCCATCTAAAGGGGAGTTTCTTATGCTCGCGTGAAGCTCAAAAACATATGGTAGCCCAAAAGTACGGAAAAATCGTTAATTTATCATCAACTTCTGCACTCGGCAATCGCGGTCAGGCAAACTATTCTGCCGCTAAAGCTGGGCTGCAAGGATTAACTCGGACGATGTCTTTGGAACTCGGGCCATTTGGTATTAATGTAAATGCTATTGCACCTGGTTTTATTAAAACAGAAATGACGAAGGCTACAGCTGAGAGAATGGGAATTACCTTGGAACAAATGATTCAAGGGTCATTGTCACAGTTGGCCATTAAGCGGGCTGGAGAACCGGAAGATATTGCAAATGCAGCGGCATTTTTATGTTCAGAAGAAGCATCATACGTGACCGGACAGACATTATACGTAGCAGGGAGACCGACCATATAAGCAATTGTTTGATGAAAGGAGAATGATAAATGGCGATTGATCAGAGCTTGATAGGCAAAAAAACTGAGATATATCAATATGAGGTTGAGAAAGGACATATCCGGCGGTTTGTGGAAGCAGTTGGAGATGATTCTCCTTTATACGTAGATGAAGATTTTGCTGTTGAAACAGCGTTTAATGGACTTATTGCCCCTCCGACGTTTGCAACTACGTTGACGATGGGAAAGGAAAGCCCGTTTGACGGCATAGAAGGCTTTGAGATGCGTCGAGTCCTTCATGGGGAACAGGAATATGAATTTCACCGCCCTATTAGACCAGGTGCACAGTATTGGGTTCAAAGTGAGATTACCAATGTTTTTGATCGGAAAGGGAATTCAGGGGCCATGACCTTTATTGTTGTTGAAACAAGAGCAAATGATATTGACAAGCAGCCAGTCGTTACCTGCAAATCAACAATTGTTTACCGCCAAAGTTTATAAGGGGGAGGGAATGGAATGGCACAACAGCTTTTATTTTCGCGTTTAAAAGAAGGGCAGGAGCTTCCTGAACTAGTAAATCCGCCTATCACAAGAGTGCAGCTTGTTAAATATGCAGGGGCATCGGGTGACTTTAATCCCCTGCATACTGTGGATAGCTTCGCTGAAAAGGCAGGTCTTGATGGGGTGATTGCTCATGGAATGTTAAGTATGGGCTTTATCGGGAAGTATGTTAGAGAGATTCTTGCAGAACATGGTGATATAAAAAAGATTTCAGTTCGCTTCAGCCGAATGGCTAAGCCTGGAGATACACTTACATGCAGTGGAAAAGTAAGTTCAGTATCGGATGATAGTCAGCAAACAGAATTCGAGGTAATTGTTCGTAACCAACATGGTGAGAAGGTTACGTCTGGAGTATGCCTCGTTCATTATTTTTAAGTAGTAGGATTGGTCAAACGATACGACTATAAAAAACCCACGAAAACTAATTTATTTAGTTCGTGGGTTTTTACATGTTGAGGCCGTGTGCCTTGCTATTATTTTTTATTTCCAGAGAGTTAAAGATTGTTTATCGTAAAAAAGAATGGTCATACTGATTAAGCAGCTGATCCAATTCTTGACTGTACAGGATGGTTATGTGAGAATCTAAACCGTTTTTTAACACAATATTTTGCAGTTCAGTTCGCTTATTTTCGATATGTTCAAGTAATTCATTTTTTGTCACAGCTGCTTATCCTTTCTGGAACTGTTCCTGCAGAATGTTAACCGCAGGGCAGTGAATACTTACCTTTAATGGGGCTAGTACAAGTATAATATCATTTGGAAATATATTCAATTTATTTAAACTACATCTTATTATTTTAACACGACATATAAATAATAAGAATGCTAGATTGAGATTGTTCACAAAACGTTAAATATCTTTTTTTCTTTGCTTTGTTAGAATGATGATAGATATTAAATAGGAGTTGACGATCTTGAATGATGTAAACGTATTTTTAGCATTTGGAGCGGGATTTTTAAGCTTTATTTCTCCTTGCTGCTTGCCGCTTTATCCAGCCTTTTTATCATACATAACCGGAATGAGTGTTGGTCAGCTTAAATCTGAGAATGCTATGCTTCAAAAACGCAGTTTGCTGCATACTTTATTTTTTCTAATTGGCTTTTCATTAGTATTCGTTGCTTTAGGAGCAACATCAACGATTTTTGGAGAGTTCTTCTCTAAATATCAAGATTTAATCCGTCAAATTGGTGCTATTTTGATTGTTTTCTTTGGTTTAGTGATTATAGGGGCATTAAATTTTGAATTTTTAATGAAAGAGCGCCGCGTTGATTTTAAAAATCGGCCGTCAGGTTATTTTGGATCGGTATTGATTGGTCTTGCGTTTGCAGCGGGATGGACACCTTGTATGGGTCCTATTTTGATGGCGGTAATTGGATTGGCAGCAAGCAACCCCGGTTCCTCAATGGTCTATATGCTAGCTTATATTCTCGGATTTGCCATTCCGTTTTTCGTTCTTTCCTTTTTTATTGGAAAGCTGAAATGGATTAAGAAATATAATCATTACATCATGCAAATCGGTGGTTACCTTATGATTGTAATGGGAATTATTTTATTCTTCGATTGGATGACTAAAATTACCTCTTTATTTGTTAACGTAATGGGTGGTTTTCAAGGGTTTTAATGAAGACAAATGACATTAAATTTTAACTTTTATGCATAAATGCATTGAAATTAGTTCTTTAGTCCGATATATTTAAAGGTAAGTAGTGCTTTATTATCTCTTAAATTACATATTTTACATAATTATCCTGCGGTAACTGTTTTTGTTTAGTCTACTCATGTCGTTTTAGTTTGTTATTAAAAGAAGGGGAGGATTCAATTATGTCTAGAATACTAATCGTTGATGATGCAAAGTTTATGAGAATGACCCTTTCTAATATACTGATAAAAGCCGGACATGAAGTAATTGGTGAAGGAGAAAATGGAGAGCAAGGCATTCGCTTGTTCCGTGAATTAAAGCCAGATATTGTCACAATGGATATTACCATGCCAGTATTGAGTGGACTCGAAGCGGTGAAACAAATAACGACCGAATTTTCTGATGCGCTTGTCATTATGTGCTCTGCAATGGGACAACAGAAAATGGTAGTAGAAGCGATCGAAGCAGGAGCAAAGGATTTTATTGTTAAACCTTTTGATGAAAACAGGGTAATTGAAGCCGTTAGCCGAGTCCTAGATTAACCGTTTAGACGAGTCTAAACGGTTTTTTTATTTTTTTTATGATTTTTTTTGCTAATTGCAAAGGGTAGTATATAATAATAAAAGAACATATCTTATTAAGATAAAAGGATGATTGCACGTGATATGGATTTCAACTGCCCTAGCCTTGATCATGGGAATATCGGTAATGTTTGTGAGAATGAAGGCAGCAAATCGGCCCACATCCATAAAAAAGATTATCTTACCACCCTTTTTCATGAGTACAGGGGCTCTAATGTTTTTCATTCCAATGTTCCGGCTGACCGGAAGTGAAATTATAGAAGCTGTTTTTGTAGGCATGCTCTTTTCCATCTTATTAATAAAAACGTCTAATTTTGAAGTGCGCGATGACCAAATATACCTTAAGAGATCAAAGGCATTTGCCCTAATTTTAATCACGCTTTTAGTCATTAGAACAGCAGCGAAATTTTTCCTTAGCGCAACAATAGATGTAGGCCCATTGGGCGGCATGTTTTTCTTGTTAGCTTTTTCCATGATTGTTCCATGGCGGCTGGCGATGGTTTACCAGTTCAAGAAAGTACAACGAGAATTTCTCACAAATTCACCTATAGGGAAAGCCTGAGTGAATCAAAAAGCTATTATCGAAACATGATAATAGCTTTTTTTCTATGTTAAAGAAAAATAATATCTATCTAAACTGTATGTCGTTGCAGTTACATAAAGAAAATTGATTAGAGATGAAAAATGCCGCTCTCCCATCAAAGGAGAGTGGCATTTTCATCAATTAAGACGAGGGTTTCTTTTGTTTCGTCAATAGCTTCTAATCACAATTTTCCCAATGCAATCCGTAACGGTTACTATTTTTTGGTCTAATATTGTTTTGGATTAGTGTCCTTTTTGTTGAAGAAGGTTTTTGGTCAGCGTTATAGAATAACATTAAAGAGCTTAAATTTATAGGTAGGACCAATATGACGACACCAATTGTTAATCTTAGTGTTTATAACCTTGATTGGGAAAAACAATTTGAATATGAACGCAAAAGAATTGTATTTAAAGAAAGCAATGAGGAGGCTGGCATATGGTTGAACTTAAAGTGTTTGAGAAAGCTGATTTCCAGCTGCTTATTGATTGGGTGGATTCACCTGAATTTCTCCTGCAATGGGGAGGTCCGGCCTTTGAATTCCCTTTAACGGAAAAACAGTTAGAAAAATATATCGAAAATGTTGATACCTTGGTTTTTAAAGTAGTTGAACGTGACACTGGAGTTGCTATTGGACATATTTCTTTAGGGAGAATCGATAGAAAAAACAAATCTGCTAGAATAGGAAAGGTCTTAGTCGGTGATATGAAGGTTAGAGGTAAGGGAATCGGTCAACAAATGTTAAATGAAATCCTTAAAATTGCATTTGACGAACTTCATTTACATCGAGTTAGTCTTGGTGTATTTGATTTTAATAGTAGTGCGATTGCTTGTTATGAAAAAGCAGGGTTTATCAAAGAGGGGTTACATAGAGATTCTAGTAAAATTGGTGATGAGTATTGGAGTTTATGGGAAATGAGTATCTTAGAAGATGAATATCGTACACATTAAAAAGCCCAATGAAGAAAAAGTATTTCTAATTTAACTAAAATAAGATTTATTATTGGTTAAATATGGTAAAATCAATGCATGGGAGTTCGATTAAAAGAACTGCTCTACGCAATATGAGGGATCTACAAACAATATAATGATTGGATAGAAGATTGCGACAGGTATGAATTATATCAGGATAATGCCTTCTTCAACTACGAGGTATTAGAGAAGGGACTAATATGTACTAAAAAGGAGCGGGTTGAGGATGGACGAGGATAAAAGCCTTTTAATGATGCAATAGATCATATGAATAAGATTGAAGGAAATGTTTCAAATCTTGGCAATACAGACTTGGAAGTACCAAGACCATTAAAATATATTGGTTACTTTATCGTTGGTTTCTTTTTAATCACTATTCTACTGTTACCCATTTTAAGTTTTATATTATGATTTTACGTTATTTAACAGAGGCTTTGTTGTATTTGATTGCTTGTAATGCCAAGGGAAGATGACTATAATGGAATTACTTACTAACTAAATCTGGGGTGAAAAGCGTGCTTGAGGGCTGGTTTTTATGGTTTATTTTATTCTGGGTTGTTATTCTCATAACTTCGATGTTTATCGGCGGATTTTTCATGTTTCGTAAATTTCTTAAAAGATTTCCCAAGGAAGACGGTAAATCTGATATGGATTGGGAAGAATATTATGTGAATCAAACAATTCATCTGTGGACAGCTGAACAAAAGGAATTACTTTCTGATTTGGTTTCACCTGTTCCTGAACTATTCAGGGATGTGGCTAAACAAAAGATTGCGGGTAAGATTGGGGAACTTGCTGTCAGGGAAAGGGCTTCGGCCATCACTGAGGATTTGGTGATTCGTGGATATATTATTGCGACTCCTAAACGTGATCATAAATTTTTACGAAAAAAATTACTCGAACGTCAAGTGAATATGAATCCATATGAACATCTTTTTGGTTAAATGGAACGGAAAATAAGACAGGTCCTCTGGGGGAACCTGTCTTTTTTGTTGTTGGATAGTATAGGAACTTCCAAAAGTTTGTTAGGAACGAATGTACGGAAAATCCTCTTATTTTTGCTATAATACTAACATAGCTAACGATCGGAGTGAAATAGATGAAATTTATACACACAGCAGATTGGCATCTAGGGAAGATTGTTCACGGGGTGCATATGACAGAAGACCAACGTCACGTGTTGTGGCAGCTGATAGATGTGATAGAGGAAGAGAAGCCGGATGCACTCGTCATTGCCGGTGATTTATATGATCGATCCGTTCCGCCTACAGAAGCGGTCGAGTTATTGGATGAAATTCTATTAACCATAAATGTCAAAATGAAAACACCGATTGTCGCTATTTCGGGAAATCATGATAGCGCAGAACGTTTATCATTTGGATCTTCCTGGTATCGTCATAGTCAGCTTTATATTGAAGGGAAACTATCAGAAGACTTAGCGCCAGTTAATGTAGGCGGCGTCAATTTTTATTGTGTGCCTTATGCAGAACCTGGTATCGTCCGTCAAGTGTTGGGAGACGACGGGATTCACTCTCATCAAGATGCTATGCGTGAGATTACAAGCCGAATTGAGCAAAATTTAAACCCAAATGAACCAAATGTTTTTGTTGGACATGCATTCGTACTTGGCGGGCAAACGTCCGATTCTGAACGAGTGCTGTCAGTTGGAGGCTCTGGCTGTGTTCAGGCAAACTTGTTTGATGCATTTGATTATACTGCTTTAGGTCACTTGCATAGTCCTGATGCGTTGAAACATCCTAAGGTTCATTATTCAGGTTCTTTGCTTAAATATTCTTTTTCCGAGGCCAAGCAAAACAAATCACTTTCAATTGTTGAAATGAATAGTGACGGTAGTTTCGACTTACGCTACCACCCACTTAAACCTCTGTATGACCTGCGTGAACTTGAAGGATATATGGACGAGCTTCTTGATCCTCATTTCTATCAAGCACAACAAGTGGAAGACTATTTAAAGGTGACGTTGTTAGATGATGGAGCAGTTTTAGATCCTATGAATCGACTCAGACAAATTTATCCTAATATCCTTCATTTAGAAAGGAAATGGGATTTATCTGATAATCGGCGGAAACAATCTTTTTCTTCAATTAGAGATGAAAAAAAGTCAGAACTTGATTTATTTGAAACCTTTTATGCGGAAATGACAGAACGTGATTTTGATGGTTCCAAACGAGCTGTAATGACATCTGTTATTGAAAAAGTTAAGAAAGAGGAGGAAGTGAAGTGAAACCTCTTGTACTGACAATGCAGGCTTTCGGGCCATATGCAGGCAGGGAAGTAATCGATTTTAAACAACTGGAAAATCGGACAATGTTTGTGATTTCTGGTAAAACAGGTGCAGGTAAAACAACGATTTTCGACGGAATCAGCTTTGCCATATACGGAAAAGCAAGCGGTGAAGACAGAAATGGCCAGGAATTACGAAGCCAGTTCGCTGAGGATGACCTTGGGACAGAGATATCACTTGAGTTTGAGCTTCGGGGAAAAACGTATTTTATCGTAAGAGCACCTCAACAGGAGCGTAAGAAAAAGTCAGGAGAAGGCCATACTGTGGTCGGAGCCAAAGCTGAATTATATAAGCTGACTGATAGCGGGAAAGTCCTGCTCGGTGCAAATATTCGGGAAGTAGATGAACAAATCAAACACATTATGGGGATTGATGCCAATCAATTTAGACAAATCATTATGATCCCACAAGGTGAGTTCCGAAAACTTTTGACATCGGATAGTAAGGACAAGGAATTAATTCTGCAGAAACTTTTTCATACGGAGTTATACAAGCGAATTGAAGAGAAATTAAAAGAAGATGCAGCCGAACTGCGAAAGCTGAGTGAGCGTAGCAGGCAGACGAGAATTCATCTTATTAAAGAAATTCAGTCTCTAGAAGATTCGATTCTGACTGAAGAGATTATGGCTGAGGAACCGAATGAACAAAGGATATTGCCGCTTCTTATCGAAGAAATTAACAAAGCCAATGAAAGCCTTGACGTTTATACGGCAAAAATTAAGAAGGAACAGATAGCTCGTGACAAAATTCAGGGCGAAATTTATCAGGCTCAAGAACTACTTAAAAGGTTTGAAGAGCTTGAGAAGCTCCGTTTAGAAAAGGACGAGCTGGTCAAACGTAAACCAGAAATGGAAACCAAAGCGGCTGTCATTAAAATGGCGCAAAGAGCAGGAGCTCTTGAAAAGCAAGAACAGTTTTATCTACGAATGGGCAGACAGGCAAAAGATCTTCAAACTCAGTTGGATCAGCAAAATGAAACAGCAAAGAAGCTGTTTGAAAACACAGTTCTTTTGCAAAAACGATATGATGCTGAGATGGACAGGACATCTGATCGAGAACAACTATCGGCGAAAGTGCATCATTTGCAGCAGCTTAAGCTAATGGTGGATACGTTTTCGGAACAAAAACAGACAGCTGATGATTTAAATGGTGTTTGGAAACAGACTCAGACTGAACAAGTGAGACTGGAAAAACAGCTGTCTCAAATGGAAATAGATGAGGAAAAGATTGCCCTATTAAAAACAGAGGCTGAGCAGGCGGTCGTCTTATTTGCAGAATTAGAGCGGCAGGCAGACAAAAATGATGACCTCTTGACCAAACTAGTAAAGCTTGAGGAATCCGACCAATTTGTTAAACAAGCACATGAGGAATTTTATGAAAAAAAAGAAGTGGCCAAACAGGCAGTGGAACGTGCCCATCAGCAAAAAACAGCCTTAGAACTACTTGAAAGTAAATGGAGAGAGAGTCAAGCAGGTATTTTAGCGGCTGCTCTTACGCATGGTGAAATGTGTCCAGTATGCGGATCCTACGAGCACCCTGCAAAAGCAGTTCAATCGGCTGAACAACCTGATGAAGATGAACTGAAACAACAAAAAGCAGAAGTAAATAAGGCTGAACAACAAAAAACAAGTGCAGAAACCGCATTTTATAAAGCAGAATCCCGTTATCAATCTCTTCATGAAACCTTTCAAGAACGATTTTCTGCTGTGAGGGCTTTAGTCGATGATTTCGAACTAACTCGATTGGAAGAATATAAAAACAACTGTCAACTGAAAAAACACGAAGATGAGAAGCAGTTACAGGTTCTTCTGAAGAAAAAACAAACGATTTCAAGTGTTTCTGAAAAAATTTCAAGCATAAAAACAGAGAAGCGAACGATAAAGAGTGAGATTGAAACCATGAAACTAAAAGAAGAAAAGGCAAGGACTCAACTTCTTGAGGCCAATGCTAAACTCGCAGCTACGGTGGCTTCCATTCCAGAAGAAATTCGGGAACCAAAAGCCTTTAATCAGGCTTTAAAACAAGCTGTTACAGAACAAAAGCGTCTTGAAGAAGCACTTGAAGCGGCAAGGACTTCCTTAATGAAGGGAAAAGAACAAGAAACCGCAATTAAAGCAAATATCACTTCCAGCGAGGACCAACTGAAAAAAGTAACCATCGAGTTAAACGAGGAACGAAGTAGATTTAAAGTAGAAATGACAGCACTAGGGTTTGAGTCTTACGGAAGCTATGTAGCTGCAAAAAAAACTGAAGCGGAATTAAAGACATTAGAAAGTGATTTACAACAATATGAACAGCGTTATCAGACTGTTACCAATGTTTTTCATGATTTAGAATTAAAATTGAAAGGTGCAGTAAAACCAGATATTGAAGCCTTGCAGCAACAATTTAGGAATGCGGACCATGTCTTAGAAGAGCTTCGACAGTTATTTGCTAAACTGACATCTGCCAAACAGAAAAATGAGCAGATTCATGAAAAACTCGATAGAATGATCTTGGAACAAAAGGAAATAGAAGATCGATACCGGGTAATTGGCCATCTCCATGAAGTGTCTAAAGGGCAGAATCCATTCCGTATTACCTTCGAACGCTTTGTTCTCGCTTCTTTTTTAGACGAAATTTTAAATGAAGCTAATATACGTTTAAATAAAATGACGAGTGGACGATTCCAACTCATGCGTAAAATTGATCCCACCCGCAGAAATATTCAAAGTGGATTGGAACTAACTGTTTACGATCAGTACACAGGACAGGAACGTCATGTTAAAACCCTTTCAGGCGGTGAAAGCTTTAAGGCTTCCCTTGCACTGGCACTTGGTCTTGCAGATGTTGTCCAGCAGCATGCAGGAGGGATATCGTTGGAAACGATGTTCGTAGATGAAGGATTTGGAACGCTTGACCCTGAGTCACTTGATCAGGCATTAGAAGCACTAATGGATATTCAGAACAGCGGTCGACTTGTGGGGATTATTTCGCATGTACCGGAACTGAAGGAAAGAATCGAAGCGCGTCTTGAAGTTATTGCTACTCAGCTAGGAAGCCGAACTGAATTTCAATTTATCAGCTAGTACGATCTGGAGGGGATTTATGTGGATAAGAAGGTTGGAATTGATGCAGGGAGTACACTGATTAAACTTGCCTACAGTGAAAACGGTACGTACCATTTTAAGAAGTACTCCTATCAACAGATGGATTCTCTTCTGCAATGGCTCCAAATATCAGCTCCTGATGCTCGTTGGAACGTAACGGGCGGGAAAGGACATCATTTCCTGTCAATTTCGGATAATAGCAGAGAGGTTGCTGAGTTTTCAGCTATTACGGATGGGGCCATGTATATGACAGCAGCGCAAAAGTTGAACGTAAAAAACTATATCTTAGTAAATATAGGAACAGGCACATCATTTTTTTCAATCAAAGATAATTCAGCGGAACATCTTTATGGGAGCGGGACTGGCGGAGGGATGTTAATGGGGTTATCAAGGATGCTAGTTGGGGAACGGCCATTTTCTGATCTTGCGGCTCTGGCTGAAAGTGGAAATCGCGCTAAACTAGATTTGCAGGTACGTGATATTTATGCAAGTGAACCGCCAATTTCAGGTGATTATACCGCAAGTAATTTTGGCAAAGCCACGACCGCTGATGTTAAAAAAGAGGATGTCACAGCTTCTTTATTCGGATTAATTGCTGAAACGACGATGCTTCTTGGTGTTCAATCAGCTAAGGCAGGGGGTGAAGTAGATATTGTTTACACCGGTGGAATGACAGCACATCCATACATGGAAAAAAGCCTCAAAGCAGCGACAGAGGCATTTGGCTGTAAGGCTCATTTTCTTGCAAACGGACAATTCTGCGGTGCCATGGGTGCCCTTATCTATTGAAGGCTTACGGAACGTCAAGTATACGTGTACTTGGGGTTCCTTTTTTAATGGTTCCTTTACTGATTTTAACTAGCAATGCATCAGTGGAAAGCTCAGTTGAAATAGTCCGATCTTCTAAAGAAAATGGAAAGGTAAAACTACGTTTTAGTAAACCATCAGGAATGCCTGCTGCAAAGATTGTCAGGTTGTTCTTATCAATAGAAACGGTAATGGTTTTTATGGGTTTACTTTCGAATAAAGCTTCTAGAAGATAATGAGTCGGATACTCAAAGGCATCTAGGCGAAATGTTTGAAAATCGAGAAAACTCGTATTCGGGTCGGCAAAAAAATTCCTTAACCATTGTTCAAATAGTATTTGGTCTTCTTTATCCATAATCATGTGATTACCCCTTACTTTGCCCATTTCATCTATCTTATGTTCTGGACTGTAAAGGGGAAAAGAAACAGCAATTTTTTCTCTAAATATAAAGAAAAAATTGCTGTTTTTTATTCACATATCATGATGGCTATTGTGCTTTTGACGGGAATGATTTTTATTTTTAACTTTATGAGAACCGCTTAAGGGAGCAGGCTGTCCCTCTTTAGGAGCATTTTTTCGACTATCTTTGTCATTGTTTTTCTCCATAATGCATCCCTCCTTATTAGTAAGATGGACTATTTGGCTTCATTTTATTCCTGCTGCAATACCGTTCTTGCTTATTATAATTTTAAAAATATTTACCAAAATCTGTTATAATGAACTAGAAATGGGGGAGTCTTTTTTGGAAAAACGTATACTAGACATCTTTACACCGCCTAAACATATCGTCTCAGCAGCGACCATTGTACTTAATAAAGAAAGAGAAATACTTTTAATTAAAGGACCGCGTAGAGGATGGGAAATGCCCGGTGGACAAGTTGAAGAAGGCGAGTCTTTAAAGGAGGCTGCGATTAGGGAAACAAAAGAAGAAACGGGAATCGATATTGAAGTACTGAAATTTTGTGGGGTTTTTCAAAACGTAAACCAATCCATTTGTAATACCTTGTTCTTAGCAAAACCAACAGGGGGCGAATTAACGACTTCATCGGAAAGCTTAGTGGTAGGGTTTTATCCAATTGAACAAGCTTTAGAAATGGTCACGTATACTAATTTCAGAGAAAGAATTGAATCTTGTTTGGATGGAAGTAAGCATCCATTTTATGTAGAATTTTAAACGATAAAAATAAAGGAACTCCAGTTATGAACCAACCCCCGAAAGTTATTGTCCAACTTTCGGGGGTCGGTTCATTCCTTTACATATTTACTCTTTTTTCTTTTCTTTCTTTTCACTCATAGTCCGGTAAAATTGAGTATTCATGCTGCCTTGTTTAATGTTTTCTAAGAAGAATTCACCAATTAGCTTTTTATAATCTTCATCATCAAACATTTTTTTGTTCTGCAGTTCCATTTCAGCAAGACCCTCGTATGTTGAAAAAAGTGCGAATACATGATCTGCTCCGGTAATGGGTGTTAAAATGTCTACTTTGTGACTATAGTTTTCAATTCGATACTTTTTAATTTCTTGCAAATTTTCAATGCATTCCTTAAATTTATCTTGTTTAATTTCAAATGTTTGATAAACAAATACAGACATTTATTTTTCCTCCAAGAAATTCAATTTTTCAATTAAATCAATAGTCTTATTTCTTTTAGTCGTTTTCAGGCTTAATGGCAAAGAACGTAATAATAACTGCCAGTAGACTTAATCCACTTAGTATATAAAATAGAGAGTTTTCAGCATATTTCATCATAATGGTCATGAGTGGTGGCCCGGCAGCAACTCCAATGAACCGCATGGAGCTATATATTGATGAAATACTGCCTCGTTCTTGTTTTTCGATACCAGAGGTAATGAATGCATCGAGACAGGGCAGTGCTACACCAATTCCAATTCCAGCTAACAAAAATAAGGTAATAATTATCCACATCACTTTTGAAAAGCTTAAGATGGCGATTGAGACTGTTAATAGGACTGTTCCGCCTACAATAATCCATTTCATAAGGACTTTATTTTCTTTAATCAGCTTGCCGGTAAAGTAAGAAGCAATGCAAAGACCACCTAAGGGTATGGCGAGATAAAGGCCTTTTTTAAGGTCTTTTATCTCGTAGACTTTTTCTAACGTATCTGATAAATAATATAAAACGGAAAATAGCACAAACATTAGAATAATTCCAATAATAAAAATAGCATAAAGCCATTTCCAATTATTCTTAAAAGTGGCTTTAATCGTATTCCAAAATTCTTTAAAGGGTAGAGGCTTTTGTCGTTTTGCAGGTGTTTTCACCAAAAATAACACCAATAAAACTGAGATTAAACAAAAAACAGGGATAGAAAAGAAAGGGAGATACCAAACAAATCCTGCTAAAAAAGCTCCTAATACAGGGCTTAAAACTTTGCCGAGCGTATTCGATGTTTCAATCAGACCTAAGGAACTACTGACTTCTTCCTCGGTCTTGAACATATCTCCTACGAGAGGCAGGACTATGGGGAATGCTCCTGATGCGCCAATTCCTTGCAGGGCTCGACCAATTAAAATCATGGTATAGGGGTCATCCATTTTCCAACTGGCCCAAGCAGAAATGAGTCCCCCGATAGCTGCTAATATTAAGCTTGGAATAATAACCTTTTTTCTACCTATATGATCCGATAAAAATCCTGCAAACGGGATAAAAATGATGGCTAAGATAGAATAGATTGTAATGATCATACTTGTTTGAAAAGCTGAAATATCAAGTTTTTTCTCCATTACCGGAAGAACTGGGATCAACATTGAATTTCCTAAGGTCATAACAAGTGGAATGGATGAGATAGACAAGACAGCCCATTTTTGATTACTTGGTTTATTTTTGGTATCCTTTTTTTTCTTTTTTGAGTCCTTTATGGGTTGAATAGTTTCTATATGTTCCAATGCTAACACGCCTTTGTTTTGGGATAAGTACTAAAATACACTGCCTCTGACTGACAATTGACATCCTCCAGTATTATTTTTGAGATTCTTCAACATACTTCTATCGTGCTCTTTAATATTAAAATCATACTGAAAAATCTTTGCAATAATTTCAGATTATATTGATGGAATCACTCTTTTGTAAGGACGGAAAGATTTGATGGCTCAACGTACATGGAGAGAGGAAAACGAATTATTATAGGAGGAGATAATAAATGTAGAAACAAGTGAAAGCTAAGAGATAAAATTCAAGAAAAATATCTCTTAGAATCAGCTTCTTTTTGAGGTTCTTAATTAGTGAATTTATTTGTATTAGCAGCCAAGTAAAGGGCTACATCTCTTATTTTCTCGTCAGTTTCAGCCTCAATTGTTTCACGTTCACTGGTATAAGCGTATAGGGTATCACCCTTTAGTATGTGTTCGGACAAGTTAAGGAGCCCAATCGCTTTTCTATTAAACCTTTTTGCTGCTGCTAAGGTACTAGCGGTCTCCATATCAATGCCTAAATGACCCTTCATTACCGAAGCAGCTATCTGTTCATTTGTTTCATGTAATAATGTATTGGTCGTAACAATACTTCCAGCAATGTATGGATATTTTTTCTTCTCACAATAGTCAATCGCTGCATTTATAATTCTTTCATCTGATTTTATGGTTTTTGCATCAGGAAAGTACCAATTGGATACTCCATCTTGCATCTCAGCCTCAGTGACTATTAATAGGTCCCCATAGTTCACTTCCAGTGAAAGTCCGCCGAAATAACCAGTCTGAACGAACAAATCTGTACCAACAGCTGCAAAAGGGTGGGTGCTATTAATTGCTGCAGGACTGCCATATGCATTAGCATATCCGATAGTAGATCCTTTATAGAGTCCAATTAAGGTGTTCCATTTTGGGGATTTAGTTTCGCTTAAAATAGTTCGCCAATTCTTTAAATTCTCTTCATGTTCCCATTCACCATGAATGATAAAGGCAGAAGGAATGTTTGTTTCATTAATATTTAATGTTTTCAGCCACTCTTCTTTCGAAAAATTACCGTATAAGTTCATAATAAAACGCCTTTCTGTGTGTTTTTATTTAATCATCTTCAAAAGTACAGCATCTGTATAATTTCGGTAAAAAACCACTAGTCCCTTTCACTTCAAAAATAAATTTCTTAGATTTTACCGAAGAATGTTATGATCGTTTAATAATATTGGGGGGATTATGATAGGTACTAAAAAGCAGGAGTTTCAGCTTGAAATACGTCCTTTACTCATTACTGATTATGAAAGTGTCTTGAATTGGAGTAAAGATGAGTCTTTTTGTTCAGCCAATGGTTGGGAGATCAACAGAAGTCCAGAAGAACTGTATACATGGTGGCTCCATTGTGTAAATAACTCAGCTGTGGATTTTATTCGAATGGGAATAGAGTATAAAGAGAAATTAATTGGTTACATTGATTTAGCATGTATAAAAGAAACTACTGCAGAATTAGGGATAGCAATTGGTGAAAGCAGGTTGTGGGGAAAAGGACTCGGAGTTACCTCTGCTCTATGGATGATTGATTATGCCTCTATAACCTTAGGGATTACAACGTTTCGTGCAGAAACACATAAAGGAAATATTCGTGCGAGAAAAATGCTTGAGAAAATAGGGTTTAAAGAAATCAGTAGAGTGGGTTGTGAGGAGTACTTAGGAAGAATCGAGCAGCTGATACAATACCAAAAGAAGCTGAAATAGAACTCTTTTTATATTATTTCTATTATATAAAGTGTAAATCGATGTAGGAAAAATAGAACGTTGTTGGTCAAGGAATTTAACGGATTATAGTTTTTTTGTTTGTTAAATGTCCTAATAAGCGACACATTTCTTAAATTATGTGAAAATAATCTGAATTATTTTTAGGAATTGTTCTAGCAGCATAATAAAAGTTCGATTTACATTCTTTTTTTTCTCCATAATTATGTAATTATGAGCTAATATCGTAATAGTATAAGAAAAACTTATCAGGAACGATAACCTTCTCGTATTTTACTTATCAACGATTCTATATTACTATTGAAATGTAAGAAAAGTGAGATTGGGAGAAAGTTCAAACTTTTCGACAAAACAGGGGAATTTTTATATAGTTAGAAGGAAGCATGGTTTGGCGTTTAATCTCAAACCACGTTTTCGTTTTATGTTCAGATGTAGTCTGACAGTCACACAGGGGGTAATATATGATGTCAAAAAACGATGTATATCAATCGCGTTCTTTTTTCGAAATCGAAGGAAAGCGCTACAACTACTTTAACTTAAACGCTATTGAAAAAGCAGGAGACGGTAACGTTTCTAAATTACCGTACTCGATCAAAGTTCTTCTAGAAGCTGTTCTTCGTCAAGTTGATGGAAGGGTTATCACAAAAGAACATGTCCAGAATCTCGCTCAGTGGGGGACTAGCGAGCAGAAGGATATCGATGTTCCATTTAAGCCTTCACGTGTTATCCTGCAGGATTTCACTGGGGTTCCAGCAGTCGTAGATTTAGCTTCATTACGTAATGCTATGGCTTCATTAGGCGAAGATCCAGACAAAATTAATCCGGAAATTCCGGTAGATTTAGTCATTGATCACTCTGTTCAAGTTGATAAAGCTGGAACACTTGATTCGTTAGAAGTGAATATGGATCTTGAATTTGCACGAAATACTGAGCGTTACCAATTCTTAAGCTGGGCTCAAAAATCGTTTGATAATTATCGTGCGGTTCCGCCGGCAACAGGAATCGTTCACCAAGTTAACCTTGAGTATCTTGCAAATGTTGTTCAAGCAGTTCCAACTGCCACTGATGAATTTGAAGTATACCCTGACTCTGTATTTGGTACAGATTCACATACAACAATGATCAATGGTATTGGTGTTCTTGGATGGGGTGTTGGTGGTATCGAAGCAGAAGCAGGTATGCTTGGACAGCCTTCATATTTCCCAGTTCCTAAAGTAGTAGGCGTGAAGCTTACTGGCCAACTTCCAAATGGAACAACAGCAACTGACCTTGCATTAAAAGTGACACAAGTACTCCGTAAACATGGTGTAGTTGGTAAGTTTGTTGAATTCTTTGGACCAGGTGTTGCCTATCTTCCGCTTGCAGACCGTGCGACCATTGCGAATATGGCTCCAGAGTATGGTGCTACTTGTGGATTCTTCCCGGTTGATTCAGAAGCAATTGATTATCTGCGCCTAACTGGCCGTGATGAAACACTGATTAAAGTTGTTGAAACATATACGAAAGCTAATGGTTTATACTACACACCGGATAATGAAGATCCATCTTACACGGATGTAGTCGAAATCGATCTTTCTAAAATTGAACCAAACCTTTCTGGTCCTAAACGTCCACAAGATTTGATTCCACTTTCAGAAATGAAAAAATCATTCCATGAAGCAATTAATGCTCCAATGGGCAACCAAGGTTTCGGTCTAACAGAAGCTGAATTAGATAAAGAAGTTGTTGTTAAGTTCACTGATGGCCACGAAACAACCATGAAAACAGGTGCGATTGCGATTGCGGCTATTACAAGCTGTACGAACACTTCCAATCCATATGTTATGCTTGGAGCAGGTCTAATCGCTAAAAAAGCAATTGAGAAAGGTCTGTCAGTACCGGATTATGTTAAAACTTCATTAGCTCCAGGCTCAAAGGTTGTAACAGGTTATCTTCGTGATGCTGGTCTGCAACCATACTTGGATCAATTAGGATTTAACATTGTTGGTTACGGCTGTACGACTTGTATCGGTAACTCAGGTCCATTAGCAGAAGAAATCGAAGCAGCTGTATCTGAAGCAGATTTATTAGTGACTTCTGTACTTTCTGGTAACCGTAACTTTGAGGGACGTATTCACCCATTAGTTAAAGCTAACTATCTTGCTTCACCAACGCTTGTCGTAGCTTATGCGCTGGCTGGAACAGTTGACTTTGACCTGCAAAACGATTCGCTTGGAAAAGATAAAGATGGTAATGACGTATTCTTGGCGGATATCTGGCCTTCACAAGAGGAAGTAAATGCAGCTGTTAAAGCAACAGTTACACCTGAACTATTCCGTAAAGAATATGAAACTGTATTCAGTGATAACAAGCGCTGGAATGAAATTCAAACAAGTAATGAAGCACTCTATTCATTTGATAATACTTCTACGTATATTCAAAACCCGCCTTTCTTTGAGGGGCTGTCAACAGAACCAGGAACAGTTGATGCTTTAAATGGTCTCCGTATTGTTGGTAAATTCGGTGATTCAGTAACAACTGACCATATTTCTCCTGCTGGAGCAATTGGTAAAGACACACCTGCGGGTATTTATCTACGCGAAAATGGTGTTACACCACGTGACTTTAACTCATATGGTTCTCGTCGTGGTAACCATGAAGTCATGATGCGTGGAACATTTGCAAATATCCGTATTCGTAACCAAGTGGCTCCAGGTACAGAGGGCGGTTATACAACATACTGGCCAACTGGCGATGTAATGGCTATCTATGACTGCTTGTATG